>DATILB010000228.1:0-4084 GCA_035477015.1 Nocardioidaceae bacterium
CGACCGCCGGGAAGCTGGGCGTTCTGCTGCAGCGAGGCGGCTGGACGGGCTCGCCTCGGCCGTGCGGGCCGAGCTGTGCAGTCTCGCGGTAGTCCCCAGTCACCAGGAGCCTGTTGCGAAATCGAGCGTGGCGCTGAGTCAGTGACGGCTCGGTCTTCGGGATGATTTCGGTGTGGCTCGTTCGTATCGTCGTGTTGATCGTGATCAGCAGTTCTTGATGCCGCCGGACATGGCTGAGTGGCTGCCTGCTGATCATCTGGTGTGGTTCGTTCTCGATGTCGTCGAGCAGCTCGACACGTCGGTGTTCCATCGGCGGCATCCACGGTCGGGTCCGGGTCGGGCGGCGTATGACCCGGACATGCTGTTGGCGCTGCTGCTGTATGCCTATGCGGTCGGGGAGCGGTCCTCGCGGCGGATCGAAGCGCTGTGCCGCGATCATGTGGCGTTCCGGGTGTTGTGTGCTCAGGACGCCCCAGACCACACCACGATTGCCCGGTTCCGGGCTGTCCACGAAGGAGCATTCGCCGACCTGTTCAGTCAGGTGCTCGTGTTGTGCGCCCAGGCGGGCATGGGCAAGATCGGGATGGTCTCGATCGACGGGACCAAGATCGCCGCGAACGCGTCGATGAACGCGAACCGTGGTGAGGAGTCGCTGCGGAAGCTGGCCGCGTCGATCATCGCCGAGGCCGCTGAGGTCGATGCCGCTGAGGATGCCGAGCACGGTGACGCTCGCGGTGATGAGCTGCCGTCGCAGTGGGCGGACCGGTCCGGGCGCAAGGACCGGATCAAGCAGGCACTGGAGGAGATCCGTAAGCAGCAGCAAGACGCCGAGCAGGCCGACCAGGCCGACCGGACCAAGGCTGAGGAGTACTTGCGTCGGGTCGAGGCCGGAGAGTCCGTGCGTGGTGTTCCGCCCAACGGTCTCGATCCGGTGCGGTTGAACAGGGCTCGGGTCGCACGTGCCCTGGCCCAGGCAGATGCAGCTGCTCCCGAGACCGAGGCACGGCGCGAGGCACACCGCCGAGCCCGACGATTTCAGCGCCAGCTCGAGCAGGCCGAACAGGCTGTGGCAGCCGGTGCGGTCGACCTGGACGGTGCCGCCGCGAAATTCCGCCGCCGCCGGGGCAACACCAACCCGATCGCCAACACCACTGACCCTGACTCACGCAAGATGATGTCGCGGCACGGGTTCGTCCAAGGGTTCAACGCCCAGATCGCGGTCAGCGACGACCACCTGATCCTGGCCACCTCGATCAGCCAAGACAGCAACGACAACAGCAGCTTCGAACCGATGATGAACGCCGCCGTCGCAGCCGCGGCTGCGATCACTGACAACGCCGAGATCGGCATCGTGCTGGCCGACGCCGGCTACTTCTCCCAGCACAACCTGACCATCGCAGGCCCGGACCGGCTAATCGCTTTCGGGAAGAACCGCGAGGTCAAACACGAAGCCAACCAGCACCCAGCCGACGGGCCACCACCCACGGACGCCTCGGTCAAGGAGCAGATGCGACATCGACTCCGCACCGAGCAAGGGCAACAGGCCTACAGACGCAGATCCGCCACCGTCGAAACGATGATCGCCCACCTCAAAGACCAAGTCGGACTCCGCCGCTTCAGCCGCCGAGGACTCACCGCAGCAGCCAGCGAGCTCGACCTGGCAGCCGCAGTGATCAACCTCCGCCGCCTGCACAGCAAGACCGGGCTAGCGACCGCCTGAGAAGGCGAGCACTGCCGCTCGACTCGCAACGGGCGGATCAAATAACGCAACAGGCTCCCAGTGACCGGAACCCAACCCGGTAGACGAGCCCGACCCCCAGGGTAGACGGAGGCCGCCGGACACGCGATCGTTGACGGCGGGGAGGCTGGGCGAGGAGACAGCCATGCGAACGCGGTTCGGATCCACTCGGAAAATGACCTGGGCGACACCGGCTGCGCTGGCGTGCCTGCTAGTTGTGTCGTCATGCGGCGCCGATGACTCGGCGCCAACCACTCGATCCGACGACGGGACACCGACCGTAACGGAGAGCCCCGAGGGGCCCGCGGTGATTGTCGACGGAACGGTGGACGTGAGTCCTAGCCGGGAGGTGACGGTGCGTTGTGTCGGCGCTGGCAACCCAACAGTCCTTCTCGAGGTGGGCGGGTCGGGCGACATGACCGACTGGTCATCGAACTTTGTCGACGCCTTGGCTGAGGGGACGACCACCTGCCTCTATAGCCGCGCGGGCGGCCCTGGCAGTACGCCGGTTGACGGTTTGCAAACGCGAGCTCAGCTCGTCGGCGACGCGTACGCGCTGCTTGACGTCTTGAACAGGGACTACGCGGTGGAAGGCCCCTATGTGTTCGTCGGCTGGTCGTTCGGCGGGTCGGTCGCGCTTGCAGAAGCGCTCGAGCATCCCGAAACGACTGCCGGGCTCGTGATCCTGGACACGGACTTCCCGACGGACTTCGTCCCCGCCTGCATCGCATCGGGCCGTACCGCGCGGAAGTGCCAGGCCGAGTACGACGGAGACGAAGAGGCGAAGTCGATCGAGAAGGACATCGTTGCGAAAGTCCATCCATTGCCCGACATCCCGATCGCCGTGGTGAGCGCGCTGCGGCTACCGGACTGCTACCTGGAGATGGGCGCCACGGAGGTGACGGCCGATATTGCAGGAACGGTTGTGACCGCGCCGGACTGCGATGCCCTCGGCGCCGCCATTGCTGACAAGATGCGCGACGACTGGCGACAGCTCGGACCGCAGGTGACCGACACTCGGATCGATGCCGATCACGATGGCCTCACCGAGCAGGCTTCGGCCGAAATAGCTGCGCTCGTGCTGCAGATCGTCACTTCCGCAAGCTGAAAGCCGGCAGACGTGGCGGACTACGGGTTTGATCCATCGTGGAGCGACGAGCGACGGCGCCTGGCTCTGATCGAGCATTGCTATGACCCCATGACAGTCGCACGGCTCACCGAGCTCGGGGTTGACGCGGGCTCTCACTGTCTGGACGTGGGCGCTGGCCGCGGCTCGATTGCTCGATGGATGCGAGACAGGGTAGGCCCGAGCGGCCGCGTGGTTGCGGTCGACCTAGACACCCGCTTCTTTGATGGGGAGTCGGGGATCGAAGCACGACAGGCCGACATCCTGACCGATGAGCTCGAGCAAGGCACCTTCGATCTGGTGCACTGCCGACTCCTCCTCCATCACTTGCGCGGACGGCAGGTCGAAGCGGTCACGCGGATGGCGCATGCACTCAAGCCCGGCGGCATCCTCATCGCGTCCGAGTGCTATCTCGGAGCGATGCGGGCGTCGAGCACGCACGCATTCTCGGAACTGTGGCGCGGGCTCTATGCGGCGATGCCGCACGCTGACTACGAGTGGGCGGTCAGCTTGCCTGCGACGTTGCAGGAAGCGGGTCTCGCGAATGTAGAAGCCCATGGAGACGTGGACCTCGTGCGGGGTGGAACTGCGGTAGCGGAGTTTTGGAAGCTGACTGTCGAGGCGGTACGTGAGCGCATTCCGGGCGACATCGATGTTGACGCCGGTCTACGGGTCCTCGACGATCCACGTGCGTACGAGCCGAGTTTCGTCTGGTACACGGCATGGGGCACTCGTACCTGACGATCGCCCCCGGCGAAGTGACGTACCGGCCGCGGCGAGTAGGGTTCGCGCAACTCGCGCGAAGGAGCGTCTCGTGTTTGGAAAGCCCGTCGATGCACTGCCCCCGTTGGACCAAGCCTTGGATTCAGCTGCTTCCTTGAAACCCGGTACTTGGGAAAGCGTCGAGACGCTGTCGATGCTGGCCGTCGAGGCCAAGGGGCGCCCCGATGCCCAGGGACTGTACGAGTCTGCGCTGAGCGCCTCGAAGAGCCTGAGGCCCGGGAGCTGGGAGAGCGTGAGAGCACTGACGTGGCTGGCACGCGCCGAGCGGGAACTCCACAACGCCTGATCCGTGCCAAGGTGAGAGCCTTGAGACGTGCCTGACCCTGCGACCGACGACCGTCCCGGCACGACTACGTGGGCCGGACTGGGCGGGGTTGCAGCAATCCTGGGCGGCCTGGCGTGGATAGTGAAGGGCGCGGTGATCCTTGGCGGAGGGG
>DATILB010000229.1:0-3807 GCA_035477015.1 Nocardioidaceae bacterium
AGCGTCATCACGCAAGACTTCGTGCACGGCGCCGACTACGAGGTGCTGGCGCGCGCCGGCGCCACTTTCAAAGGGCTGCTGACCCCCGACGCCGTGGTGGTGCGCGGCGAAGGCGAGCGCCGCAAGGAACTGAAAGCGGGCGACTTCCGCGTCGCGATGGCGTGGCTGATGGGCCAGGCGGAAGGCCAGGTCGGGCGCCAGCGCTACAAGGGCTTGGGCGAAATGAACCCCGAGCAGCTGTGGGAGACCACGATGGATCCCGCCGTGCGCAGGCTGCTGCGGGTGCAGATCGAAGACGCGATCGAGGCCGACCGTGTGTTCACGATGCTGATGGGCGACGAGGTCGAGCCACGGCGCGATTTCATCGAGAGCAACGCGCTGCGCGCGGCGAACATCGACGTTTGAGCGCAGCTCGCGCCGCGCGCCAAAGCGCCTGTGAATCGATGTCGTCCTCGGTGGTCTGCTCGGCGGTGTCTGTCGCGGTCGCGTTGCATGACCTCGTAGTCCTTCAGTGCTTGGCGCTGAAACCACCCACGCCATCATTCAACCGCGGGCGGATGTTCTGGTTGTGGTGGAAGATGTTGTTGGGGTCGTACGTGGTCTTCACGTCCACCAACCGGTCGTAGACGGAGTCGCCGTACGCCTCGCGGACCCGCCCGGGGTCTTCGTCGCCGCCGAGGAAGTTGACGTACACGCCTTCGCGGAAGCGGCCGAGGGCGGCGAAGAACCTCTTCGTCCAAGCGGTGTCCCGTTCGCCGAAGTCCTCGTCGGGCCGCCACACAGCGTCAAGGGTGATCGCGTGCGTCGCCTGCCGGTTCCCGAACGCCGTCGAGCCCTCGGCCACTCGGCTCACCGCGCCCTTCAGATGGAACAACGCCGCATACGACCGTGGCGACGAGCAGGCGAACGCGTGCTCGGCGATCACGTCGATGAGATCGTCGCGCAGCTGCGGAAGGTGGGTGGACTTCCAGTAGTAGTTCCAACCGTGGACGACGGTCGAGTCGATCGCGCTCTGCAATGCCACGTACGGAGTGGGCCCCACCAGGTCGAGGAGGGGAGTCCGGCATGCGCGCAGCGGGCCGAGCGCCAACTCACCGTCCTCGATCGGCCCGGCGTAGCAGGTTCCCACGATGACTACCGGGCGCCAGTGCAGATCCTCCGGGATGCCCGGTAGCGGTGGCGCGGCGCCGAATCTCACGACCGTGCCGAGCTCGTCGGGAGCGTCGCGGACGAAGTCGCGGTAGAAGCGGAGGACCTGGCCAACGTCGCTCGCGTCCCAGACGATGGGCCCGGCTAGGACGGTGGGTCCGACGCAGTGAAGGCGGAACTCGAACGAGGTGACCACACCGAAGTTGCCGCCGCCGCCTCGCAACGCCCAGAACAGGTCGGGGTGCTCGTCCTCGGACGCCCGCAGCAGCTCGCCTTCGGCCGTCACGACGTCGACGGCGAGGAGGTTGTCGACCGTGAGACCGTGCTTGCGCATCAGCCAGCCGACGCCACCGCCGAGGGTGAGCCCGGCGACTCCGGTGTGGCTCACGATTCCGCCGGCGGTGGCCAGACCGTGCGCCTGCGTCTCGTGGTCGACGTCGCCCCACAGCGCACCACCCTGCACCCAAGCCCTGCGGCCGACGGCATCGACCCGCACGGCCCGCATCGCCGAAAGGTCAATGACGATCCCGTCGTCACAAACAGCAGTGCCCGCGACGTTGTGGCCTCCGCCACGTATGGCGACTTCCAGATCGTGCTTGCGGGCGAACCGCACGGCCGCGACCACGTCGGCAGTTCCGATGCATCGGGCGATCAGGCGCGGGCGCCGGTCGATGGCACCGTTCCACACTGCACGGGCGATGTCGTAGTCGGCATGCTCGGCACTGATCAGCCGGCCTCGGAACCCGTCCAGCTCCACGACGGTTGGCACTTGGCTCCCGCGGTCGACGTCCGCTGTCGTCGCTGTCGTCATCGTGACCTCCTGTCTCGACGACCACATCGAACCACCGCGGACCGCGGCAGTAAAGTAAAGAATCTGGACTTCACTACCGAAGGCGGTTGCGCAACACTGGCCTTGTGAGGACGTACGGTCAATACTGTCCCATCGCCCGTGGCGCCGAGATCTTCGCCGAGCGCTGGACCCCGGTGATCATCCGCAACCTGCACCTTGGCTGCGGAAGCTACTGCGCGATCCTGGAGGGTGCGCCTGGACTCTCCCGCACCATGCTCTCACAGCGGCTCAAGCAGCTCGAACTCGTCGGCATCGTCGAATCGGCACCCAAGCCAGACGGGCGCGGGCACCATTACAAGCTCACCTCCGCGGGCAACGACCTCTTCACGGTCTGCCAGTCGCTTGGCGAGTGGGGCGCGCGTTGGCTCGAGATCGCCCCCGAGCACCTCGACCCATTCGTGGCCTTATGGTCAATGTGCAATGCGCTGCGTAGAGACCAGCTCCCGGATCGACGCGTCGTCATCCGCTTCGACTTCACCGGCCGTCGGGGCCTTGAACGTTTTTGGCTTGTCATCGAGCTTGGAGATACCGAGATCTGCAAGACGTACCTCGGCCACGACGAGGACCTCTACATCACGGCGGAAGCCGGAGCCTTTGTCAAATGGCACGCCGGCCAGCTCACCTGGGCGCAGGCCACTCGCGAGGGCCGCATCCAGCTCAACGGCCCTTCATCACTCGTAAGAGCCTTCCCAACCTGGAACGCCCGCAGCATGTTTGCCCACATAAGCCCGGTCCTCGGAACCGCCAAGAGCCCTGCAGGCTGACCTCGAGCTCTTGGCCGAATGCCGACCTTCGCATCGCTGATGCGAAGCACCGACCGACGCATACGCAGCGATCTACGCCAACGACCGCTTGCGACGCCGTCAGTGAATGGCTACCTTCCGCCCGGCGGCGTAGCGCCCCGGCGGTTGGCCGACGTGCCGGCTGAAGGCCGTGCTGAAGGTGCTCGCCGAGCCATAGCCCACGCGTTCGGCGACCTCGGCGATCCCGAGCGCCTGGCGGCGCAGCAGGTCTTTCGCCAGGGCCATGCGCCAAGACAACAGATACTCCATCGGCGGGAGGCCCACCGTGCGCGTGAAGCGCTCATAGAAGGCCGAGCGCGAGAGCGCCGCCTTCGTCGCCAGCTGCGCCACCGTCCAGGCGCGAGCAGGATCGTCATGCAGGTGCCGCATCGCCCGCGCAATGCGTGCATCGGCCAGGCCACGCAACAGCCCCGGCGGCGCATCGTCTCCCGAGGTCGAGCGCAGGGCTTCGATGAGCAGCACCTCGACGAGCCGGGAGAGGACGAGGTCACGCCCCGACCGCTGCGCGCTGGACTCTGCGTCAATCAGCCGCACCAGCACAGAGAGCCGTTCGACGCCGCGCACGCGCATCAAAGCCGGCAGCAGCGACACGAGTAGTGCGGCGTCGGGCGAGTCGAAGACGAACCAGCCGCCGAGCAGTCGCACGTCGGGCGGCCCATGGCGCGTCCCGTGGCGGACGTTGCCCGTTGCCGCTGCAGCCGCTCTCGGATCCATACGCACCGGCGTCACCGGCTCGAACCCCGACAGCGTGAAGCCGGGTGTCGCCGGCATCAGCACGAAGTCGCCGGCTTCGAGCGTGATGGGTTTCTGGCGGTCCACCGCGAGTCGGCAACTGCCCTCCAGCACAACACAGAAGCTCGGCTGCCCGAAGGCCGAGTAGCGCACTGCCCAGCGGCCGGCAGCGCTGATGCCCTTCGACAGCACGGTGCGCGGCCTCAGCAGCGTGATGACTTGCGCCAGTGGATCGCTCATGGCAGGACGATTGCAAATGAATTGCGGACTCCG
>DATILB010000230.1:0-16475 GCA_035477015.1 Nocardioidaceae bacterium
CGAGCCGACCGAGGAGCCGACCCCGGAGCCGGGGCCGCCCACGGCCAACATCTCCCTCGCCTCGGCGAGTGTCAGTGACGACGCCGTCGTCCTCGACATCGACGGACTGCCGCCGGAGCGAGTGGTCGTCGACGTCAAGCTCTCCTCGAAGTCTGGCCAGACGACCTTCGAGGTCCAGAACTCCGACTGCTCGGTGAGCGCGGGCGACCCGCTGCACGCCGCCTGCGTCAGTGGCGGTGGCGGAGGCGCAGCAGTCATGCTGCTGGCGCCGTCCCGCTTCCAGGCGGTCATCCCGCTGGCGTTCCCCGCAACCCTGACCTCCGACGAGCTCACGGTCACGATCTCGATCGCCGGCTACGACGACCCGTCGGCGGCAAACAACAGGGCCACCTTCACCTTCACGCCTACGCCCACGACGACGACACCGCCTCCGACGCCCACGGCCGACCTGCAGCTCGCCCTCGCCAAGGACGACGACACCCACGTGACCGCGACGGTCAACGGGTTGCCCGTCGACGGCGCGACCCTCGTCTTCGACGTGGTGGCTGAGGCCGGTGCGAGTCTCTCGGGTGCCCCGGACGGGTGCACGATCGCTGAGACCAAGGTCCGTTGCGAGGACGTGACGGGTCCGTTTGCGGGATCCTTCACCTTCGCCTACGACCCGAGCATCGCCCCGGTCGACGTGACGCTGAGCGTTGCCGCTGAGGGCGTCATCGAGACGGCCCCCGTCGACAATGTCGCAAGCGTCTCGCTGGGCACCGCACCTCCGCCGACCGCCGATATCGCTGTCACGGTCGACGACAACCAGCTCGGCCAAGGGACGGGCCGGTTCCGCCTGACCGTCACCGGACTGCCGACGGGCGACGGACCCACCAAGGTCCGGATCGAGACGTCCACCGACAACCCGCAGATCACGCTGGAGGACATCCCTGTCGGATGCGCCTTCGTCGACGGCAGCACGACGGTCGTCGAGTGCGACCCCGGCGGCCCGACCTTCAGCGGCGTCTTCGACATGGACCTCCAGGCGATCGTCGGTCAGGAGACGGTGGGCGTCACGGTGACGGTGTCGGTCCCCGGCAACGTCGACCCGGACCCGAGCAACAACACCAAGACGTTCAGCCTCGGGGCCGGTGGGGTCATCGGGCTGCTGGGGCCACTCGTCGGGGAGGGCTCGGCGTTGGAGCCGGTCGGCACCCTCGTCGAGGACCTCATCGACCTGCTCTGACCGGCGGGCTGCTCCGCCCTTGCGCTCGCTATCCTCGGTGAACGATGACGCCTGACCTTGCCGACCCGTGGCCCGCACCCCGCCCCCAGGGGCCGGTGTCCGCGACGGTGTCGCTTCCTGGGTCGAAGTCGCTGACCAACCGCGCGCTCATCCTCGCCGCAATCTCCGAAGGTCCGTCCGTCGTACGTCGGGCGCTGCGCTCCCGGGACACCCTGCTGATGGCGGCTGCCCTCACGTCCCTGGGTGCCACCGTCGACACCGCCGATCAGGACTGGCGCGTCACGCCCGGCCCGTTCAAAGGTCCCGTGTCCGTCGACTGCGGGCTGGCCGGGACCGTGATGCGCTTCGTGCCGCCGGTGGCCGCCCTGGCCGACGGCCCCGTGCACTTCGACGGCGACCCGCACGCTCGCACCCGGCCGATGTCGTCAGTCCTCGACGCACTCCGCGGGCTCGGCGCGTCCGTCGAAGGCGACCGACTTCCGTTCACGGTCGAAGGTTCCGGAGCGCTCCGCGGCGGTGTCATCACCATCGACGCCTCCGCCTCGTCGCAGTTCGTCTCGGCCCTGCTCTTGGCCGGTGCTCGGTACGACGAGGGCGTCGACGTGCACCACGACGGCCCTCCGGTGCCGTCCCTGCCACACATCGACATGACAGTGGCCGCGCTGCGCGAGCACGGGGTCGAGGTGGTGGAGTCGCCGGACCGCTGGCGCGTACTTCCCGGCACCGTGCGAGCCGTGGACGTGACCATCGAGCCGGATCTTTCGAATGCCGCCCCGTTCCTGGCGATCGGCGCGATCACCGGGGGCTCGGTCACCGTCCGGGACTGGCCTCGCGACACGACGCAGGCAGGCGACGCGCTGCGCGAGATCCTGACCCTGATGGGCGCCTCCGTGACGCTGGCCGACGAGGGCCTCACCGTCACGGGCGGTCTGCTGCAGGGCATCGACTACGACCTGCACGACGTCGGCGAGCTCACGCCGGCAGTCGCAGCGCTCTGCGCGCTCGCCGAGGGCCGCTCGACGTTGCGGGGCATCGCCCACATTCGCGGGCACGAGACCGACCGCTTGGCCGCGCTGGCCACTGAGCTCAACGGCCTCGGGGGGAACGTCACGGAGACCGCGGACGGCCTGGTCATCGAGCCGACGCCGCTGCAGGGGGGCGTCTTCCGCACCTACGCAGACCATCGGATGGCCCATGCAGCCGTGATCCTGGGTCTCGCCGTCGACGGCGTGCTGGTCGAGAACGTCGGCACGACCGCCAAGACGTTCACGGACTTCCCGTCTGCCTGGACTCAGGCGCTGCGCTGATGCCGCGCGGACCGAACTACGAGAACATCGACCCCGAGTCGTTCGACCGGCCCCGCCGTCGCACGCGGCCGCGGACCAAGGACCGTCCGACGTACGACGACGCGGCACCCGGCGTGGTCCTGACCGTCGACCGCGGGCGGTTCACCTGCGCCGTCGACGGACGCACCGTGATGGCCATGAAGTCGCGGCCACTGGGCCGGAAGGGCGTCGTCGTCGGCGACCGGGTGCAGATCGTCGGAGACGTCTCCGGTGACGAAGGCGCGCTGGCACGGATCGTGACGATCGATCCGCGCACCACCACGCTGCGACGTACCGCCGACGATGACGACCCGGTCGAGCGGGTGATCGTCGCGAACACCGACCAGCTCGTGGTCGTCGTCGCGCTGGCTGACCCCGAGCCACGCGTCGGCCTCATCGACCGCGCCCTCGTCGCGGCGTACGACGAAGGCATGGACCCCCTCCTCATCCTCACCAAGGCCGACCTGGCCGATCCCGACGAGCTGCTCGCGACATACGGGCCGCTCGACGTGCCCTACGTGGTCACTCGCCGCGACGCCGACCCGGGTCCCGTGCGCGAGCGGCTGACCGGCCGGACCAGCGTGCTCCTCGGACACAGCGGCGTCGGCAAGTCCACCCTCGTCAACGCCCTGGTGCCCGGCACGGACCGAGCGATCGGGCACGTCAACGCCGTCACCGGACGTGGCCGACACACCTCGACCTCAGCGCTCATGCTGCCACTGCCCGGTGGTGACGGCTGGATCGTCGACACCCCGGGGATCCGGTCCTTCGGGCTCGCACACGTCGACCCCACCCACCTGATCAACGCGTTCGTTGACCTCGCGGAGCTCACCGACGCGTGCCCCCGCGGTTGCACCCACGCGTCGGGCGAGCCCGAGTGCGGGCTCGACGAGGCCACTGAAGGCGAGCGGGGCCGCGTCGAGTCGTTCCGGCGGCTGCTGGACAGCCGCGAGACGTCGTCGTACTAGCTGGTGGGCGGATCCCAGACGACGCGTGACCCCGCGTCGCCGGTGAGTACGACGTACACGAGGGTCACGATGCCGACCACGACGATCGAGGCGGGTACGACGAGCTCAGCCCACTGAGCGTTCATCTCCTTGGCACCACGCCCGCTGGCGAACCCGGAGGCTCCGCCGAGCATGGTGAAGCCGAAGATGACCAGCAGCAGGAACGCGAGAACGACCAGCGAGAGCACCTCGCCACGTGACTCGTGGTCCTGGATCGCGTTGCGGATGGCCTCCGGGTACGCGTCGAAGGCGTCGTCGAAGAAGCTCTTGCCCGTGATGCGGGCCGCCCAGGCGTTGCCGGCGGCGACGAGCGCCAGCAGGAGCGCCGGCCACCTGGTGAGGTAGCGCCACTTGGGGAAGACCGCGAACGCGATCGCAGCGGCCACGGCGAGCGGGATGAACACCACCGCCCCGTGCACGATCAGTACGTGCGCAGGAAGCCCGAAGATCTCCATGCCCCGACGCTAACCCCGATGGCTGGGAATCGGCTGAGAGGCACGCGGGTAGCCTGATGCCCGTGCCCACCAACTACACCGACGACCTTCGCCTTGCCCACGTCCTGGCGGACGACGCCGACTCCCTGACCATGAGCCGGTTCCAGGCACAGGACCTGCATGTCGTCACGAAGCCTGACCTCACACCAGTGACCGACGCCGACAAGGCAGTCGAGGAGGGCATCCGTCGCACGCTGTCCCGCGCGCGGTCGCGCGACGCGGTCCTCGGCGAAGAGGAGGGTCTGGTCGGGCACAGCCAGCGGCAGTGGATCGTGGACCCGATCGACGGCACCAAGAACTTCGTCCGCGGCGTCCCCGTGTGGGCGACGCTCATCGCGCTGATGGTCGACAACGAGGTCGTGCTCGGCGTCGTCTCAGCACCCATGCTGAACAAGCGCTGGTGGGCTATGAAGGACGGGGGCACCTTCACCGGCAAGTCGCTGATGAAGGCGACCCCCTGCCGGGTCTCGGACGTGAAGCGGCTCGACGACGCCTCTCTCTCCTACGCGAGCTTCCACGGCTGGGAGGAGCGCGGCCGCCTCGACGACTTCATGGCGCTGGCGCGGCGCTGCTGGCGCACCCGGGCGTACGGCGACTTCTGGTCCTACATGATGGTGGCTGAGGGCGCGGTCGACCTGGCCGCCGAGCCGGAGCTCGAGCTCTACGACATGGCGGCGCTGGACATCATCGTGCGCGAGGCGGGTGGCCGGTTCACGTCGCTCGACGGACGTGACGGACCGCTGGGCGGCAACGCCCTGGCCAGCAACGGCATCCTGCACGACGCCGCGCTCGGGTTCCTCGGGTCGGTTGAGGACGACGACGACGTGCCGCGACTCAACCCCGGGTCAGTGCTGGATCTGAGCTCTCGTCGACGACCTGCTCCCGCCGACGAGTGAAGTAGCGGACCAGGAAAGGCGCTGCGAGCAGTCCGGCCAGGTCGAACCAGCCGTAGCCGCCGGCCGCGCCCGTCGGCGGGTTGCCGATCGGGATTCCGATCAGCGGGTCGTGTGCCTGCCACTCCCAGGTGCCCAACGCCGTACCCGCGATCTCCAGCCAGGTCACCACGACGGCTGCGCCGAGGTAGACCTCGCGTGAGGGGCCCTTCCACAGGAAGACCACCAGGCAGACGAACCACATCGCGCCGAGTACGTCGTGTCGCGGCTGGACCAGGGCGTAGAGACCCCAGCCACCGAGTCCCACCACGGCCGCGGTGATCGCGATCCGCTGGTGCCGCTCCACCCACAGAGCATGTCCGAGCGCGTACGCGGATAGGTACACGAGCCCGTGGCCGGGCGGCACGTACATCGGGACGTTCTCGAACCGGTAGAGATAGACCTCGAGGGTCGGGGAGCAGAGGTACTCGATCACCGTCGCGAACGCCACGACGACCGCGGTCTGAGCGCGCACGAGTGGCGTGACCCGCAGCATGGCCACGGCCAGGACGACCCAGGTGAGCGCGCCCAGTCCGCGTTGCTGCCAGAGCGTGCCGCCGGAGTCCAGGAGGAGCACGATCGTGAGCCAGCCCATCAGCACGGCGGCCCAAGGGGCCTGGAGGCGGGGCTGGCGTGTCACTGCGTCATCATCCCAGGACGCGTGCGTCGGACTAGTTTTCGGACTAAGTTCGAGACGCCAGCACCAGGCACGAGCGGGAGGTCACATGAAGATCAGCGACGTCATCAAGGACAAGCCGACCCAAGAGGTCGTCACGATCAACCCGAGCTCGACCGTGCGCGAGCTCGTCGCGCTGCTCGCCCAGCACAACGTGGGCGCGCTCGTGGTCAGCACCGACGGATCGAGCGTGGACGGGATCGTCTCGGAGCGCGACGTGGTACGCCGGCTGAACGACGACGCGAGCCTCCTCTCGGCCAAGGTGTCCGACATCATGACCGTCGAGGTGTTCACCGTAGAGCCCACCCTGTACATCGACGACCTCATGCGGCTGATGACCAAGCACCGGATCCGGCACGTCCCCGTCGTTGTGGACGGCGCCCTCAAGGGCATCGTGTCCATCGGCGACGTGGTGAAGAACCGCATGGGCGAGCTGGAGTTCGAGCGGGACCAGCTCGACAAGTTCGTACACTCCCAGCAGACCTGATGTTCGGTAGACGAAAGGCACCCGTGGACAAGCCAGAGATCGACTTCCCCGACGGCCCTCCCCCGGCCGACCTCGAAATCACCGACCTCAGCGAGGGTGACGGCACCGAGGCCACCGCGGGCAAGACCGTGAGTGTGCACTACGTCGGCGTCGCCCACTCGACCGGCGAGCAGTTCGACGCGTCGTACGACCGCGGCTCACCCCTGGAGTTCCGCCTCGGCGTCGGCCAGGTGATCTCCGGCTGGGACAACGGCGTCCAGGGCATGAAGGTCGGCGGCCGGCGCAAGCTCGTCATCCCGCCGCACCTCGGCTACGGCGAGCGCGGGGCCGGCGGCGTCATCAAGCCCGGCGAGACCCTGATCTTCGTTGTGGACCTGCTCGCCGTTAAGTGAAGATCCTCGTCACCGGCTTCGAGCCCTTCGGCGGCGACGACGAGAACGCCAGCGGGACCGCGGTCCTCGCGCTGCGCGACGTCGTGACGGGCATCCTGCCGGTGGAGTTCGGCACCGCCGCCGGACACCTGCACTCGCTGATCGAGGAGCACCGGCCGTCGGTGGCCGTGTGCGTCGGCGAGGCGGGCCTGCGAACCCAGGTGTCGGTCGAGCGTCGCGCACGCAACCTGGTGGACGCGCGCATCCCGGACAACGCGGGTCGGCAACCACGCGGCGAGGTCATCGACCCCACTCGCGGCGAGTGGCTCGAGACGACTTTCGACGTCGGCCGGATCGCCGCGGTGGTCGACGGCGTGGCTGTCTCGGAAGACGCGGGTCTCTTCGTCTGCAACGAGGTCTACTTCCGCGCCTTGAACGAACTGCAGGTGCCGGTGCTGTTCGTGCACGTGCCCGCGATCCGTACCGACGGCGCAGCCAGGGTCGGGGCGGAGACCGACGAAGTGCGAGGTGTCGGCGATCTGCCGACCCAGGCGCAGGTCGACCGGGCGCTGGCGGAGATCGTCGCGGTGGTCAATAGTGACGTCTCGCCCACGTAGAGCGTGCACAAGCGACGTGTCAGCGGTCCTCACATCACCCGCGCGGACTCTCCGCCCAGGGTGACGACGTCGCCCTTCCGCAACTGGCGGCCTCGTCGCGTCTCGACCTCGCCGTTGACGAGCACCTCGCCGTTCTGGACGAGCGGGCGTACGTCGGACCCGAGGTCGACGAGGTCGGCGAGCTTGAGGAACTGGCCCAGCCGGATGACGTCCTCACGGATCTCGACCTCACGTGGCGGCGGCGCGGCAACTGCCTTCTTGCGGAGTCGCATCAGAAGTCGAAGAGCTCACCGAGGAAGGACTCCTTGCGCTTCTTCTTGTAGTAGCGCTGATCCTGCTGCTGCGGCTGCGGCTGCGCCGGGTAGGCCTGCTGGGGCGTCTGCGGGCGCTGCGGTGGAGCCGGGGCCGCGCCGACCGAGCGGTCGATGATCTTGTCGAGCTCACCCCGGTCGAGCCAGACGCCTCGGCACTCGGGGCAGTAGTCGATCTCGATGCCGTTGCGGTCGGTCATCTGCAGGACGTTGTCGTCGATGGGGCACTTCATGAGCCCCAAACTAGCGGCGCCCTACAAGTTCAACGAGACCGCATGGATGATCAAGCCGACGAGCCCACCGACCAACGTGCCGTTGATCCGGATGAACTGCAGGTCCTTGCCGACGAAGAGCTCGATCCGGCGGCTGGCCTCACGCCCGTCCCAGCGGTCGATGGTGTGGGTGATGACGGCAGTCAGCTCGCTGCCGTAGCGGTCCACGACGAAGACCGCGAGGTCGGCTGCGGTCTTGTCGACCCGTGCACGGAGGGTGTCGTCCTCCTGCAGCCTGCGCCCGAAGTTGACGAGCTCGTGGTTGAGCCGTTGCTGGAGCAGTCCGTCGGGATCCTCAAGGGAGCTGGTGAGGACACGGCGCAGGGCGTTCCACAGCGAGGTGAACGTGACGGTCACCTGCGGGTGCTCGAGGACCCGCTCCTTGAGCGCCTCCATGCGGGCTTGGACTCCGGGGTCCTCGAGCAGGTCGTCGGCGAGCTTGTCCAGCAGCCGGTCGAGGGCGGTGCGCGCCGGGTGGAACGGGTTCGCGCTGATCTCCTCGAGCCAGTCGACGAGCTCGATGTGCAGCCGGTGGGTGACCCGCTCGTTGAGTGACTGCGGGGCCCACCAGGGCGCGCGCTCGACGATGATGTCGGAGAAGGTCTCCTCGTTGGCGCGCATCCACTTCAGCATCTCGTCGAAGACCAGGTCGACCAGACCATGGTGCGCCTTGTCGCGTACGACCTCCTTGAGGAGGCTGCCCGCGATGGGGCTCACCGGCTCCTCGACGAAGCGCGGGAGGAGGACCTCCGTCACCAGCGAGGCGACGTCCTCGTCCTTCAGGCGAAGCAGCCCGATGCGGAGCACCGAAGAGACCTCGCGGACGACCCGCGCAGCGTTCTCGGGCTCCACGACCCAGTCGCCGGCCTTGCGGCCGAGGTCGGCGACCGCGAGCCGGTCGCGGATGATCTGCTCCTGGAGGAAGTTCTCGCCAACGAACTCCTCGAGGCTGCGACCCAGCATGTCCTTGCGCTCGGGGATCAGCGCGGTGTGCGGGATCGGCAGCCCGAGGGGGTGCTTGAAGAGCGCGACCACTGCGAACCAGTCGGCGATCGCGCCGACCATCGACGCCTCGGCACCGGCGTTCACGTAGCCGAGGAAACCCTGCTCGTCCCGCGTCAGCAGGTAGACGGCGGCGGCCACAAGCAGCAGCCCGACTGCCACGGAACGCATCCGTCGCAGCGCGCTGCGTCGCTCGACGTCGAGCGACGGGTCGCCGGTCATCATGGGGACTGCCACCCCCGGAACCTATCGCGCGGGCGGGCTCGAGATGGCGACGTCGCCCCGGAGCAGGGTGGGTGTCACTCCGGCGACCACCGAGGCAATGACCGGGGTGCCGAGGGGATGGCGCACCGAGTGCGGTTGCCACGAGCGCAGCGTGCTGCCCGACGCCAGCCGGACGGTGTGCAGGACGAAGGCTCCTTGGTACTCGACGCCGATGACCTCGGCGTTGCCGTGACCGTTGCTCGAGAGCTCGAGGGCGACCTCGTGCGGGCGGAGCACGACCTCCACGTCGGTGTCGGCCGCCCACCCCGGCAGGGTCGAGACCGCCCCGATCTCGCAGGTCAGCAGTGCCTGGTGCACGTGCGCGGGAAGGAAGTCCGCGTCACCCATGAAGGAGGCGACGAAGCGAGTCGCCGGGGACTCGAACACGGCCGCCGGAGAGTCGGCCTGCTCGATGACACCGTCCCGCATGACGACGACCCGGTCCCCGATCGACAGTGCCTCGGTCTGGTCGTGCGTCACGAAGATCGCGGTCGTGCCCGTCTCGCGCAGGATGCCGACGGTGTCAGCACGCACCTTCGCCCGCAGGGTCTCGTCGAGCGAGGAGAACGGCTCGTCGAGGAGTACGACGGCCGGGCTGGGCGCCAGAGCACGCGCGAGCGCGACCCGCTGCTGCTCGCCGCCCGAGAGCTCGTGCGGGTAGCGATCGGCCAGCGCCTCCATCCGGACGAGCTCGAGCACCTCCTCGACGCGCGCGCGGCGCCGCTCGCGCGGGAGGTAGGTCAGCCCGAACGCGACGTTGCGGCCGACGGTCAGGTGCGGGAAGAGCGCGTGGTCCTGGAAGACCAGCCCCACCCGACGACGCTCCGGGGGCTGCCACGACGCGCCCGCGACGACCTCGCCGTCGATCTCGATCGTGCCGGCCGACGGCCGCTCGAGTCCGGCGACGAGTCGCAGGGTCGTGGACTTCCCGCAGCCGGAGGGGCCGATCAGTGTGAGGAGCTCGCCTGGAATGACCTGCAGGGTCAGCTCGCGGGCGGCAACCACGGCGCCGTACGACTTCGAGACCGAGTCGAGCTCGAGGGAGTACTCGGGGTCAGTCATCCGGACTCCTGTGCGGGTCGACCAGGCGAACCTGCCGGAACAGCAGGAACACCGGAACGATCGCAGCAGCCACGATCAGGAGCGCTGGCAGGGCGGCCTTCTGCCAGAAGTTCTCGCTGGCCAGCTGGTAGACCCAGACGGAGATCGTCGTGAAACCGAAGGGCCGGAGCGTCAGCACGACCGGAAGCTCCTTCACCGCGTCGATGACGACCATCACGATCGCAACCAGCACACCCGACCTGGCCAGGGGCAGATGCACCCGGGTCAGGATCCGCCGCGGCGAGGCCCCGAGCGACAGGGCGGACAACGTCATCGTGGGCGACACCTTCGAGAGGCTAGCGTCGACCGCTTGGTACGCCGGCGCGAGGAACCGCACCAGGTAGGCGTAGAGGATCCCCGCGACCGAGCCGGTGACCAGCAGCCCGGTCCCCCCGGTGCCGGCCCATTCGAGCACCCGGTCGAGCCAGTCGAAGGCGAGTAGCACGCCGATGCCGATCACGGCACCGGGCACGGCGTACCCGAAGGTCGTCACCTGAGCCGCGATCCGCGGGACCCGACCGCCACTGATCCGCAGGGCGTGGCCAAGCAGCATCGCCAGGCTGACACACCCGAGCGCGGCGATGACGGCGACGGTGAGGCTGTTGGCGAGGTACTCGGCGAACCGTGCGTCGACGAGGCTCGAGGCGTCCTCGCGCGCCTCCGCGACGACCCAGGCGACGAGGCGGGCGACGGGGAGCAGGAAGGCGCAGCCGAGGGCCAGCAGGCACACGAGCGTCGCTGTCCACGCACGCGCGCCGGTGAGCTGGGTGGGCTCCATCCCCTGACCACGGCCACCCTTCTGGTGGTAGCGGGATCGGCCACGCATGAGCCGCTCCCCAGCAAGGACCGCCACCGCGAACATCAGCACCAGCATCGAGAGCTGGGTCGCAGTGTGGAAGTCGTAGGAGCCCCGCCAGGTGAGGTAGACACCGACCGACACTGTCTTCACGCCGAAGTACTGGACGGTCGCGAAGTCCGTGAGGACCTCCATCATCACCAGCGCCAGGCCGGCAGCGAGAGACGGCCGGGCGAGAGGCAGCACGACCGTGAAGAGCGTGCGCAGCCGTCCGGCTCCCAGCGTGCGGGCAGCGTCGTAGGTCGACGACGACTGCTCGAGCAGAGCGGCACGGGCCATCAGGTAGACGTACGGGAAGAGCGTCAAGGACATGACCACGGCACAGGCCGGCAGCGAGCGAACGTCCGGTAACCAGACGCCCGTTCCGAAGGTCGAGCGCGCCCACTCGTGCACGGGACCGCCGACGTCGAACGTGGCGAGGAAGACGAACCCGAGGATGTACGCCGGCATCGCCAGGGGCAGCACGAGCAGCCAGGAGAGCAGCCCGCGCATCGGGAAGCGGTAGGCCGTCACCAGCCAGGCGAGGCCGCCGCCGACGATCAGTGTCCCGCTGCCCACCAACGCCAGCAGCAGCAGCGTCGTGAGCACCATCTCGCCCAGGCCTCGCGGGAGGTCGGGAGCGCTGCCCGCAGACACCGCGTCCAGCGTGACGGCGATGACCGGTGTCGCGACCGCGGCCGCGACCAGGAGTACGAGCAACGACCACGCCGGTCGGCCCGCGAAGGCGATCCGGCGTGGTCGTGAGTGCGTGAAGACGGCCACCTGCGGCTTACTTGTATCCAGCCTCGGCGAGCAGCTCGGTTGCCTCGGCATTGAGCTTGCCGTAGGCCTCCGCGTCGATGGCCAACGGCTTGTAGGGACCGAACGACGCGGCGATCTCATCGGCCTCGACGTCAGGGTTGACCGGGTACTCATGGTTGCCGCCGATGAACGACGCCTGGCCGTCGGTGGCGAGCCACTCAAGGAGCTCCTGCGCGTCGGTCTTGTTGTCGGAGGAGGTCACGACGCCACCGCCGGAGAGGTTCTCCATCACGCCGTCGCCGTCCTGGGAGGCCCAGTAGAGCTTGGCGTTGAAGTCGGGGTCGTCGGCGAGGATCCGGGCTAGGTAGTAGTGGTTCGAGATGCCGACCTCGCACTCCCCCGCGTCGATCGCCTCGAGCAGGAGCACGTCGTTGCTCATCACCTCGACGTCGTTGGCGACCCAGCCCTTGACCCACGCGAGGGTGTCGTCACGGCCGTAGGTGTCGATCAGGGCGGCGATGAGCGACTGGGTGTACGACTCGGTCTCGCCGCGCATGCAGAGCTTGCCCTTCCACTTCGGGTCGGCGAGCCCGGCGTACGTGTTGGTCGCGTCGAAGTCCGACGGGTCCACAGTGTCGGGGTTGTAGACGACCGTGCGGGCACGCAGGGCCAGACCGAACCAGCGGTTCTGGGAGTCGCGGTACGCCTCCGGCACCGCCTCGTCGAGGACCGGGCTGTCGACCGGCGCGAGGATGCCCTCCTCGGCAGCCGCCCACAGGTTGCCCGCGTCCACCGTCATGAAGATGTCGGCCGGCGAGTCGGCACCCTCGGTCTTGAGGCGCTGCAGCAGCTCGGCGTCCTCGGCGAAGATGAACTCGACCGACTTGCCGGTCTCCTCTTCCCACTTCTCGAAGGCCTTCTCGAGGTCATAGTGCCGAGCGCTGTAGATCTGGATGTCGGCGTCCCCGCCGATGCCGAGGAAACCGCAGGCGCTGAGCGGGGTGCACAGCGCGAACGCGACGAGCGCGGCCAGGGAGCGGCCCAGGAAACGGCGGAGGGGGCGGCGCATGGGGGTCCTTTCGGGCCGATGATCACTAAGGTGAGCCTAACCTCTCCTGGTCAGGCCGGACCATGCGGTCCGCGTCACAGCCCACGCGTACGACGGCCGAGCGGATGCCCGACGCGTGGAAGAATCTCGCGTCATGACCACCGTGATCACCTTCGGGACGTTCGACGTCTTCCACGTCGGACACCTCCGGGTGATCGAGCGGGCCGCAGCCTTCGGCGACCGGCTCGTCGTCGGCGTCTCCGCTGACGACCTGAACCTGCGCAAGAAAGGCCGGCTCCCCGTCTTCTCCGAGCGCGAGCGCCTCGAGATCGTGGCCGCACTCAAGCCGGTGGACGAGGTGTTCCTGGAGGAGAGCCTCGAGCTGAAGCGGGAGTACATCCTGCGCTTCGCAGCCGACGTCCTGGTCATGGGCGACGACTGGGCAGGGAAGTTCGACGAGTTCGAGGACATCTGCAAGGTGCACTACCTGACCCGCACGCCGGCCATCTCCACGACGGCCATCATCGAGAAGATCAGCGGCGAATGAGCACCCCCGCGCCCCGGCCGCCCCGCGTGGCGAAGCACCTGATGACGCCGGGTCAGCCCCGGGTCGTCCGCGAGTCCATGGGGGTCGGCAAGGTCCAGAAGTGGGTGCTCTCGACGCTGGCCGCCACCACGATCATGCACCTGGCGGGCGGGCTGGTGCTCGCAGCGGCCTTCCTCGACGGCGCCGGGAAGCAGGTCGCGATGCTCGGCATCGCCACCGCCTTCGGCGTCCTCGCGATGGCCGCAGCCCTGCTCATCCATCAGCGGAGCGTGCTCAGCCCGTGGCTGGTCCTCGGCCTAGTGCCGACGCTGGTAGGCGTCTACTTCATCTTCGTGCGGTGACCCGACGGTCAGTGCCGCGATCGCGGTAGTGACGGGTACGGCGAGCACGAGCCCGATCCCGCTGGCGAGCGTCCGCACGATTTCCTCCGAGATCGACTCAAGCGACAACGTGTCAAGCACCGGCTGGCTGTAAAGGGTGATGACCAGCAGTAAGGCGAGCGCGCTGCCGGCGTATGCGAAGACGAGCGTGTAGATCGTCGACGCGATGTGGTCGCGCCCGATCCGCATGCCGCTGGTGAACAGCTCCCGGCGAGTGAGGGACGGTCCTGCCGCCCTTAGTTCCCAGACCGCCGAGGACTGGGTGATCGTCACGTCGTTCAGGATGCCGAGCCCGGCGACGACGAGCGCACACATGAGCAGGCCGCGGTAGTCGAGGTCTCCGGCCAGCGCCGTCAGGTATGCGCTGTCCTCATTCGAGACACCGGTGAGCAGGGCAGCCCGAACTGCAACCTCGCCCAGCCCTGCGGTTATGACGATGCCGACGAGCGTGCCCGCCAGTGCGGCACTCGTGCGCACCGTAGGCCCGTGCGTCAGATAGAGCACACCGAACATGATCGCGGCCGAGCCGGTCAGTGCTACCGCTATCCCCGACGAGCCCGCGAGCAGGGCCGGCAGCATGAACTGGAAGAGCAGGATGCCGCCGATGCCGAGGCTGACCAGGGCGAGGATGCCGCGCAGGCGGGCGACGGCAGCAACCACGAGGACGAAGATCGCTCCCATGATCCACAGCGGGGTGAGCCGATCGACCTTGTCGAAGGCGTACTGGGCCTCCTGCCCCGGCTGCGGAGGGAGCCTCATCAGCCGGATGCTGTCCCCGGATGTCAGGCCAGCCTTGATGAGGGCCGTCGGCACCGGCACTGTCTGCTCGGTGCCGGCTTCCGGCCCCTCGTCCAGCTTGGCCTTGGCCTTCCCACAGGTGTCGTCCGTCGACCGCTCATCGGCACAGGCCGGGAGTACGTCGGTCACCGTCGCGTCCTGGTAGGTAACCCGTTCTGCGGCGTACGGGGAGCCCTCCCGAAGCTGGTCGACCTTGTCGCCGTCGGGCCACAGCATGACCACCCCGGCGACGGTCGCGAGAGCGCACAGCAGCAGAAATCCGAGCAGTACGACGACGGCGCTGCGGGCCAACGGGACGTTCGTAGGGACGGCGTGGGAGTGCGGGTGCGAGCCAGCCATGCCTCGACCCTAGAGCGACGCGTGGCGAGATTTGCTCTTCCACGCTGGACACTGACCTCACGCCACGTAATCATCGATCGGGGGGCGAACGGGGCATGTGCCCACGAACAAGGAGTCTGTCGATGGGCTGGAAGAAGCGCGAGCGTGACCGCGTGGAGAGCATGGCCAGGTTCGCTCACCTCAACAAGGAGCAGATCCACAGGATCGTGGAGCACGGGACGTACCTCACCGTGCCGCCGGACTGGTCGCTGATGATGGAGAACACCGCGGCGGACAAGGCCTACCTGATCCTCGAGGGTGAGGTCTCGGTGCGGCACGGCAAGGAAGAGATCGCGAAGCTCGGCCCGGGCGCCATGATCGGCGAGATCGCGCTGGTGGCGCACAAGCTGCGCACCGCCACGGTCGTGTCGGTCACCCCGCTCGAGGTGCTGCACTTCACGGCTGAGGGTCTCCAGGAGCTCGAGGACCAGATTCCGGACTTCCGGAAGGCCCTCGAAGGTCTGACCGCCGAGCGGCTCGCCGACAAGTAGCCCGACAAGTACTGGGCCACGAGCCTTGTGACCGAGGGCCAAGATCCCACGCTCGAGCTCCGGCCGGTCTCGGTCGATCCGGTCCTTGAGGCGCTTGAGCGCTACCTGCTGGGCGGGCCGCGGACCTTGACGCGCCTCGAGGTCGCCGAGCGGGTCGGGGTCTCGCCTGACCGCACGGAGGCGCTCTGGCGGGCCCTGGGCTTCACGCGGGCGGCCGACGACGACGTCGTCTTCTCGTACGCCGACGTGCGCGCCGTCCAGCTCGCGCTCGAGCTCAAGGACATCGGGGTCATCGACGAGGAGCGGGAGACCGCCCTCGCACGCACCCTCGGACGGACGTTCAACCGGCTCGCGGAGTGGCAGACCCGGCTCCTCGCTGAGCTGCTCGAGGGTGCTGCCGGCACCGACCCCGAGGCGGTGGTCGCGCTGGCCGAGGTGGCGATCCCGAAGCTCGAGGAGCTCCAGGGCTACCTGTGGCGCCGCGCGATCATCGCCAACACCTCGCGGATGCTACTCCACCCGACGGGCGACGAAGGCACGGTCCTGACGGTCGGGTTCGTCGACATCGTCGGCTACACCAGCCAGAGCAGGTTGCTCTCGGAGTCCGAGCTCGAGCAGCTCGTCGAGCACTTCGAGAGCGTCAGCAACCACGTGTGTACCGAGTACGACGGCCGGATCGTGAAGACCATCGGCGACGAGGTGCTGTTCGTGGCGTACGAGCCGGCCCAAGGAGCGCGGATCGCCCTTGACCTGGTCGAACGGCACGCGCTGGACGAGCACTACCCACTCGTCAGGGCGGGCGTGGCTCACGGCCCGGTCCTCTCGCGCCTCGGCGACGTCTTCGGCTCGGTCGTGAACATGGCTGCCCGGCTGACGACCGTGGCGCGGCCCGGGCGGGTGCTGGTCGACCGACGCATGCGTGAGGAGCTGGAGGGGCTCGAGGAGTTCGAGCTCCGCCGGATGCGGCGTACGTCGGTGAAGGGCTTCGACCGGCTCGAGCCCACCCGCCTCAAGCGTCCACGGGACACGGACGAGGAACACGAGGGGATGCTCCGGACGCGCGCAGCCGGGCTTCGGGAAGCCATCGAGGAGACGATCGACGAGGTGACCCCCGACGTCGTGAAGAGGCGCAGATCATGACACCACCGACCG
>DATILB010000231.1:0-3338 GCA_035477015.1 Nocardioidaceae bacterium
CGCCACGTGTGCGCCCGGCTGCGATGAAGCCCAAGGTGCGCCGGCCAGACCGTGGCTGACTGCGGTGTCCATGAGCGAGTGGTACGCCGGAATGAACTCGACTTCGTCGATGCGGTTGCCGTAGCGATCGTGAGTGGTGAGCACCGGCGGGTGCTTCTCCGCGACGCGCCCCCACTCCTGCGCCTCGGCCGAGCCCGCCAGACGGCCGAGGGCATGCAGCTCGTCGAGCGCCCAGTCCGCGCCTTCGCGCGCGACGGCCTCGAGGAGGGCGATGTCGTCGGCGGTGTCGTGGCCGACGAGCGGCGGGCCCTGGTTGGTGACGTCATGCGTGGGCATGGGGCGCTCCTAGTGCTCGGACGACGAAGGCAGAGATCTCGGGGACGGTGCGGCGGGAGGCGACACCGGCGTGCAGGGGCACGACGAGCGCCTCGGCGAATGCGCCGACGACGGCTGCGGCGGTGACCTCAGGATCTTGGGGTGGCAGATCTCCGGCGTCGATGGCGTCGGCGATGAACTGGGCGAAGATGTCGCGGTACGCGCGTCGGTAGATCAGGCGCTCGGCCTCGACCTGCGGGTCGACGGGCTCGGCGAGTAGGGCATAGGCGAGCCGCGGTGCCTTGAGCGCGCGTCTCGCGAAGGTCTCGACGGCAGCGGCCGCGCGCTCCGCGACGGTGCCGGGCTTCAGGATGGCCCCGGCGACCGCGTCGACCTCGCGCTGGGTGTGCACGCGGAACACTTCGGCGAAGAGCGCGCCCTTGTTGGGGAAGTGGCGGTACACCGAACCGGTAGCGACCCCTGCCGCATCGGCGACAAGGGCGACCGAGCACCCGGCGTACCCGCGTTCGGCGATCAGCGTCAGGGCAGAGTGCACGATCCGCTCGCGCGTCGCGTCGAGCCGCTCCTGAACCCCCTCGGTACGCCGATACGCCATCAGACCGCCCCGAACGGCGGTGCGTCCCGCTCGGTCACAGCTTGGCGCCAGCCGGCATCCATCGCACGCTGGGCGAAGGAGTATCCCTCGGTCGTGTGCCGCGAGACGCCGTCGAAGACAGTGCTGACCAGCGTGGAGTTCGCGACGCCCTGGCTGAGCAGGGCGGAGTTCAGGGCGAGCTTCACCATCATCAGCTGGTTGAGCGGCATCGCGGCGATCTTGTCGAGGAGCAGCTCGGTGCGGGCATCAAGCTCGTCGGCCGGAGGGGCCTCGATCGCGAGCCCCCACTCCAGAGCCTGCGCGCCGGTGAGGGTCTCGCCGGTCAGCAGCAGTCGTTTCGCACGTGCGTCGCCCAGCCGATGGGCCCACATGCCCGCAGCGGGGACGCCCCAGACCCGGGTCGGTGGGTAGCCGATCGGGGCGTCGGCGGCGATCAGGATCTGGTCGGCGTACAGGGCGATGTCGGTGCCGCCCGCGATGCAGAAGCCGTGGATCTTGGCGACCGTGGGCTTGTTCGCATGGAGGAGTGAGGAGAAGCCGCGGTTGAAGCGGCTCATCATCGTGTAGTCGACCATCGGGTCCCACGTCTCGTTCGGGTCGTGGTTCGGGATCGCCTGCTCGGCGAAGGCCGACAGGTCGTAGCCGCCGCAGAACCCCTTGCCGCTGCCCTGGACGAGGATCACGTGCACGCGCGGGTCCAGGTCGGCGCGCTCGACCGCGGCCGCCAGGTCGCCAGGGGTGTCCAGGGTGATCGCCGGTCGCTTGAACGTGATCCGAGCGACCCGTCCCGTGACCTGGTAGGTCAGCGAAGGGTGTTCGATCGGGTCGTCGTTGGCATCGGCGGTCGGCCGCCAGGGGGCATCCACTTAAGTATTGAACCCCGGTTCATTCTTTGACGCAAGGGGTCAGCCGACGTTGATGTAGCGCGGGTCGGAGAACCCAAGACCGTTGCCATCACCTCGTTGGACGTCCACGAAGAGCCGTCGCGCACCCGGGTTCGGGAAGGTGAACCGGAAGCGGTAGGTGCCGTCGGCGCGGACCTTGCGGGTGGCCAGGAGCACCGGGTCGGGCTGACCGGGAATGGGCATGCCGCCGTGCGCCGAGAAGCCCCGGTAGAGCCAGACCTTGTGTCCTGGCTTGGCCGGGCGGGTCCGGCCCTTGATCACGATCGCCTGCCCAGCTGCGGGTGTCCGGTCCGAGACCCGGATGGTCGCGAGGGACCCGATCGTCTGCACACCGACACCCGACACGCTCGGGGTGTACGGATCGGAGCCGGCGAAGACCCAGCGGAACCGGAAGGTTCGTTCGCGGCCCGGCACTTGGACGGTGGCGGTCCCGTTCACGTCGGTGGTCGCGCTCCCGGCGTGCTGGAACGTGTCCGCGCCGTACCGCTTGATCTGCAGGGTCAGCAGCTTGCCGACGACAGGCAGCTTGCCCGTGTGCAGCCCCGCATGGAGCGGGAACGACTCCCCGGCCCGCTTGAGGGAAGGGTCGACGGCCAGGAGGCTGATCGTAGTCGCGATCGGGCCCCCCGCCGAGGCGGGAAACGGCGCACAGAGCGCCATGACGAGGAGGAACACGGCGATGGGTCGTCGCATGGCGGAGCTCCAATCGATCAGTGGACTGTGACGCGCAGGTAGTCGGAGTAGCCGAGCAGGTTGCCGCCACCGGCGGCGATGTCCACGAACAGCCGCTTGCGGCCGTCGCCCTCGAACCGGACGGGGATCCGGTAGCGCCCGTCCTTGCCCACCACGCTCTTGGCGAGCAGGACGTGCTTGTTCCCGTTGGGCCCGGTGAACGCTCCGTGCGCCGACCTGCCGCGGTAGAGCCAGACCGTGTGCCCGGCCTTGACCGGCTTCGTGCGACCGGAGACGACGACGCGCTGCCCCACGGCGGGGGTTCGGTCGGAGATCTTGATGGTGGCGAACGACCCGAGCTTCTGCACCACCGGCCCGGTCGAGCTCGCGGCGAAGGCCAGGTTGCCGGCAAAGACGAAGCGGTACCGGTAGGTCTTGGTCGAGGTCACCGAGATCCCCACGTGGCCCTGCGCATCGGTCTGGAGAGCGGCCTTCGTGCTGAACGTGTCGACGCCGTACGGCTTGACCTGCAGCAGGACGTCCGCGGCGGGCACGGGTGTCGTGGTGTTCTCCAGCACCAGCGTCGCACTGAGGTCGACCGGCTCGCCGGCCCGGATGATCGGACCGTCGGTCACGAACGCCAGCAGGAAGGCGGTCGGGAGGGGCTCCTGCGCGGTTGCCGAGCCGATCGGCAGGACCAGGCCGAGCGCAGCGAGGAGCGCGATGATGGACCGCTTCATGTGGTGACCCCTAAGTCGTTGCCTCCCCAGGTCAGACGTTAGTGCCCTGAGTCGTTCGTTCGCCACCAGCCGCCGCGTCCCAGGCACGCA
>DATILB010000232.1:0-6948 GCA_035477015.1 Nocardioidaceae bacterium
CGGGCGGCGAGCTCGAGTTCGGTGAGCTCGTCTCGGCACTGCATACCGAACGGCTCGACTGGCGGCGGCCGCTCTGGGAGTGCCACCTCATCGAGGGCCTGGAAGGTGACCGGTTCGCCCTGTACTTCAAGGGGCACCACGCACTGATGGACGGCGTGGGCGGCGTGCAGCGCTACACCCAGATGGTTACCCCGCACCCTGACGAGACCGCCCTGCGTCCACTGTGGACCGTCGGACCGAGCACCGAGTCAGCGGTCGCCGAGCCCCAGGCCAAGGCCAACCGGCTGCGCACGGTCCGTGGGCTGCTCGCGGCCCGGCGGGACATGAAACGCAATGCCAAGCGGCCGGCCGACCCGGCCACCGCGGCCCCCTATGCCGTACCGCGGACGGCGATGAACGGCCGGCTCTCGGAGCAACGCCGCATTGCCACGCAGACCTTCGACCTGGCCCGGATCAAAACGGTCGCGAAGGCAGCGGGCGTCACCGTCAACGACGTGTTCGTCACCATCGTCGCCGGGGGACTGCGTAGATACCTCACCGAGCATGGCGAGCTACCCGCGCAGTCGCTGACGGCAGGCACCCCGGTCAACGTCCGTGCCGCCGGTGACGACAGCACGGGCAACGCGTTCAGCATGGTGCTGGTGAAGATGTTCACCGATATCGCCGACCCCGTTGAGCGCGTCAAAGCCGTGGCTCGGTCCAGCACGATCGCCAAGGACGACATTCGGAGCAGACCCAAGGAGGTCGCTGCCAACTACGGGGCGCTGATCGGCGGCGCCTTCGTCGGCAACCAGCTGACTGGCCTCGCTGGCCGGCGCCCGCCGCCGTACAACGTCACTGTGTCCTGCATCCCCGGACCCGCCGCGCCGTTCTACCTCGCTGGCGCCCGGCTCGAGGGGATCTACCCGCTCGCCTGCATCTACCACGGGGCGACGTTCTTCGTCGCGTCCGTCACGATCTCCGGCAGCTTCGGCGTCGGCTTCGTCGGCTGCCCGGACACCGTGCCCCACGTCCAGCGGCTGGCCGTCTATACCGGCGACGCGCTCGCCGAGTTGGAGACCGCCCTCGGGGTTCCCCACGGCCGCGGTCCAGACCGTCACCGGTCGATTACCTGCCAGTAACAAACCCTTGGTATGTTTCCGAATCAGTGCTTGCAATAGCAAGCATTTCAAGTCCTAGAGCGGACGAGGGGGGCGAAATGCCGGTCTATTTGACAGCGACGGGGAGCTATCTACCCGGCGAGGCGGTAGCCAACGACGAGATCGAGAGCCGCCTCGGGCTTGTCGCAGGAAAGCCGTCCCCGTACCGGGCCCTAGTGCTCGACAAGAACGGCATCACCCAGCGCCACTATGCGGTCGATGCTGACGGCAAGCAGACCCATCTCAACGAGGAACTGGCGGCCCATGCGGTCGGCGCCGCACTCGATGACCGAGGCATTGGGCTCGACGAGGTCGGCCTGCTGGCGGTCGGCACGACGATTCCGGACGTGCTGATGCCGGGTTTCGGATCCATGGTGCACGGCCGGCTGGCGCGCAACGGTCACTCGGCTCCCTTGGAGGTGCTCACTACCGCCGGCATCTGCGCGTCCGGTGCGTCCGCTCTGCAGCACGCCTGGACCGCGGTCCTGGCTGGTCGGCACGAACGCGCCGTGGTGGCGGGGTCTGAGCTGGCAAGCGTGATGATGAAGTCCAGCCGCTTCGAGCGTGAGGGCGAGCTCGCCTCGGGTCGCGAGGACGTGCCCGCCGGCTTCGAGTACTTCAACGCCGACTTCCTGCGCTGGATGCTGTCCGACGGGGCAGGGTCGGCGGTCCTCGAGACGAGCCCGCACCCGAGTCGGCTTTCGTTGCGTGTCGACTGGATCGAGCTCACGTCGTACGCCCACGAGCTGGACGTCTGCATGCACCTCGGTACGTCGGACCCGACCGACGTGTCGGTGGGCAAGACCTGGCTGGGTGCTCGCGACGCCGTTGACGCCCACGAGCAGGGCATGCTCGTCGTCCGACAGGACGTGAAGCTGCTCGCCCGGAACATGATGGCGACAGGCAAGCGCGAGCTCGAACGACTCATCGCCAATGGCCGGATCGACGCTGAGCTCGGCTACGACTGGTTCCTGCCGCACCTCTCGTCCTACTTCTTCGCCGACAAGACCGCGAAGACCCTGGCCGACGCCGGTCTCGACCTTCCCACTGAGCGTTGGTTCACCAACCTCGCGACCAAGGGCAACACCGGGTCCGCGTCCATCTTCGTGATCCTCGACGAGGCCTTGCGCTCCGGCCTCTTCAAGCCGGGGGAGCGCATCCTCGCGTTCGTCCCCGAGTCTGGGCGCTTCATCGCGTCCTTCATGCAGTTCACCGTCGTCGGACCCGAGTCCGCACCCAACTGAGGAGCAACCATGTCGTTCATCCGCACCGAGGACCGCACCGACGCCCTGCGGGAGAAGGCCTTCGAGATCTCCCCGCTGGGCTCGCCGTCGGCTGAGCTCAGCGAGGCTGCCACCTGGCTCTGGGAAGAGCTGGCGTTCGTGTGGCTCGACTTCGAGGAGCGCCTCGCGCAGGTGCCGGTGATGTCGCGGATCCAGTCCGGCACCGCCACCGTCGAGGACTACCAGGCGCTGCTGCTCAACGTCCGCCAGCAGGTCGTCGAGGGCGGTCGTTGGATCGCGCTCGCCTCGTCGTCCATGTCGCTGCCGCTCTTCCCGATCCGCTCGCTGCTCATCCAGCACGCGGCCGAGGAGCACACCGACTACCAGATGCTTGAGCGCAACTACGTCGCCGCGGGTGGCGACCTGGCCGTAATGCTGTCGCAGCCTAAGAACATCGGCTCCGAGGCGTTCAGCTCCTACATGTTCCACCAGGCCAGCACCCCGGACCCGCTGCACCTGTTCGGCGCGATGTTCATCATCGAGGGCCTCGGCTCCGCGAAGGCGGCCGGCTGGGCCAAGAGCGTCCAGCAGAGCACCGGGCTGCCGGACGAGGCAGTCACGTTCCTCGCGTACCACGGCGAGGCTGACGAGGACCACTACCAGAAGCTGGTCGGCGTCCTGTCGCACCCGCTCATCGACCGTCCGCTGGCGGAGCGTCTGACCAAGACCGCCAAGGTCGTGGCGCGCCTCTACGCGCTCCAGCTCGAGGAGCTCGGGAACATCTGATGTTCGGACTGGCGCGCGAGGAGCAGTCCTCCCTCGCGGTCAAGGCTCCTGTCCGCCCGGCCCAAACGGGCCGGGCGGGCGAGCGTGACCGCGACAACCCCACGATCTGGGAGGCCATGGCGGTCGACCCGAACCTGCACGTCCCGTGGGACTCGCTAGCGGCGCAGGTGCGCAACAACCAGCGCTGGTCGCGGCGGCACCTGTACGGCGTCGTGCGGATCTGGGCGATGCTGACCATCCGGATCTGCCTCCTGGTCAAGCGGATGCTGCCGTTCGACCTGGCCTCCGAGCGGGCGATGAACTGGATCGGGCCGCGCTTCCTGCGCCGCTTCTGCTCCCCGGAGACGCTCGACTTCGTGCTGCGACACTTCGCGATCGAGTCCAACCTGATCAACTTCGTGGCCGCGAACAGCGGCGCCGACGACGTACAGCGTGTGTCGTTGTCCCCGAGGAGCGCAGCCGAGGTCTCCGACAACCACGGCATGAACGCGATCGTCCGACACGACGCGAACATCTTCAACCTGGTCATCGACCTGGGGGAGAGCGACACAGCCGACGTGCACACCCGTCGTCGCCTCGAGGACATCGACTTCTCGATGATCGCGATCCCAGAGTTCGACCTGGAACCCGGCGTACGCCGTTGGATGAACCTCGACATGAGCATCGCTGCGCACATCACCGTGGCGACGCTGGCGTTCTTCATGGACTACCGGACCGCCGAGCGTGCGGTGAACTCGTTCCAGCTCGACGAGTCGATGCTCGCGTCCATCGCGAACATCACCGGCGACCCCGTCTTCCGCACCTGGCCGATCGCCAAGTACCCGACGTGGCTTGGCATGACGCGCGACGTTGGTCGGGACCTGCACCTGCACATGATCGCCAACGAGTACGCACACACGCGCCTGCAGTGGATGAGTGACGCCCGTGACACGGCTTGAGCGGTGGGCGCACGCGCTGGCCAGGCATCCACGCAGAGCCATCGCCCTGACCCTGGTCTTCACGGCACTCTTCGGGCTGGGCGCTGCCGGTGTCCGGCTGGACAACAACTTCGCGGCACTCTTCTCCGCGGACAGTGCGGACATGAAGTTCCGTGCCGAGCACCGGGACAAGTGGGGAGCCGACGACGGCCTGTTGGTAGCCGTGGTCCGGACCGAGACAGCGCCGACGGGCGCTGTCGTGGGGCTGATCGACGAGCTGACGCGGACGGCGCTCGACGAGGTGCCCGAGCTGGACCGCGTCGACAGTGTCACCACCGCCGAGGTCCTCGTCCCTGGGGATCCGCTGGCGGTGGGGCCGGCGCTGGGACCGAACAGCGTCGTGCCGGGGACCATCGCCGACCAGGTCGCGGTCGCTCGAGCCTCTGACCTGGGCAGTTCGAACCTGGTCTCCGAGGACGGTCGCACGTTCGTCGTCGTGGGCGAGCTGGCCAGCAAGTACGACTCGTACGAGTCGGTCGTCGCTCCGGCGGAGCACTTCGAGACCGTCGTACGTCGGGTGACCGCGGCCTCCGGTCAGGACGTCGAACTGCACCTCAGCGGGGTCGCATACACGCGCATCGCCGCGATCCACCAGATGCAGGCCGACCTGCTCAAGCTCTCGCCGCTCGCGACGCTCATGCTCGGCCTGCTGCTGCTCCTCTTCTTCCGAAGGATCGCGGCCGTCGTCGGCCCACTGCTCTCGATCGGCTGCTCGATCATCCTGACCGCGTCGGTGATCGGGCTCGCCGGCGACGACCTCAACCAGGTCACCGTCATCTATCCGATCCTGCTGATGGGCGTGGTTGTCTCGAGCAGTGCACACCTGGTGCACCGCTACTACCGCGAGCGCGCGAACGGGCTCGACGCCACCGAGGCCGGCACCGAGGTGCTGCTTCGCGTGACCCGCCCGGCGTTCGTCGCGGGACTGACCTCGGCCATCGGCTTTGCATCACTCGTCGTAGCCAAGATGGAGATCCTGCACGAGTTCGGGCTCTACCTGGCAGTCGGCGTGATGTGGGCCTTCGTGGTTCAGGTGCTCCTGGTGCCGGCCGTGCTGATTGCAACGGACAGCCAACCCAGCAAGGCTTACCTGGCGGCAGCCAGTCCGCGCGGACGGACCCTCACGCGGCGCTTCGCCGAGGTGGTCACCCGCCCCGTCGCAGCCCTACTGGTGCTCGGCTTCGGATGCGCCGTGATCGCGGGCTCGGCACTCGTCGCCAGTACGGCGTCGTACGACTACGCCCTGAAGGCGATGCTCTCGCCCGAGCACACCGTGTCCCAGGGCAATGAGGTCATCGACTCGGAGCTCTCCGGCATCATTCCCATCGAGGTCTCCTTGCAGGGGTCACCCGGTGACTTCAATGATCCTGCGGTGATCGTCAAGGTGCGCGTGCTCGCCGACTGGCTCGAGGCCGAGTACGGCGTACGCACCACCAGCGTGGGCTCACTCGTCGTACCCGATGACCCGGCTGCGACGGATGCCGCTTTCCGCGCCGCTGCGGATCACGACGGGCTCGCTCGGGTCGTCGATGCCGATGCCGCCAATGCCCGCATGCGCGGCTTCTCTCCCGACGTGGGCGGTCGGGCGATCGTCGAGGTCAAGGACCGGTTCGAGGCCGAGGCAACCACCGTGCTCGCCGGCACGGGCATCACGGCACGCGTGACCGGCGAAGCACCGGTCGCGTACGACGGCATGAACCACCTCACCCACGAGCTCGTCGTGAGCACGTTCCTTGCCATGGCGTTGATCGTGCTGGCCATCGGACTCGTGTACCGCAGCCTGTGGCTGGGTCTGGTCGGCGCGCTGCCCAACGTCGTACCCATCATGGTGGGCTTGGCCGTCTACGTCCTCACCGACGACGTCCTGGACCCCCTGCCAGGGGTGGTCTTCTGCATGGCCATGGGGCTGGCCGCCGATGACACCATCCAGCTGTTCAACCGCTGGCGCGAGCTCGAGCCGATCTCGGGCTCGTCACGCGAGGCGCTGGTCGAGGCGCTGGTGACCGTCCGCAAGGCCATGGTGACCTCCACGGTCACCCTGGTGGCAGGGTTCCTGGCGCTGACGCTGTCCGGCTTCGAGTGGAACCGCCTGCTCGGCATGCTCGGCTCGCTCGTCCTGGTCCTGTCCCTGGGGGCCGACATCCTCTTCGGGACGGCGGGCCTGGCACTCCTGGCGTGGTGGCGGGACCGGCGACCCGAGCCGGATGCGTCGCCATGATGCGGCTAGGCCGCGCGGGTCAGTTGGCGCGACCCGTCGTGCTGATGCCACCGTCGACCGGGATGACGGCGCCTGTCACGAAGGTCGAGGCGCGCGAGGCCAGGTAGATCACTGCTCCAGCGATGTCCTCGGGTTCGCCGAAGCGATCAACCCTGGTCATCCCGCGGAACTCGTCGCCGCGCTCGCGCAGGGTCGCCTCCATCATCTTGGAGGGGAAGGGGCCTGGCGCGATCGCGTTGACCAGGATGGTCGGCGCGAGCTCTGCCGCGAGATGGGTCGTGAGGTGATGGACGGCCGCCTTGGAGGCCGAGTAGGCGTAGTTGTTGAACGCCGGCACGATCATCCCGTCGATCGAGCCGATGTTGATGGCGCGCGACGGGTCGCCTTCGGTCGCCGCCTTTTCGAGCAGGGGACGCGCGAACCGAGTCATGTTGAACAGCCCCTTGACGTTGAGGTCCATGACCCGGTCCCACCCGCTCTCGGGATAGTCCTCGAGCGGGGCACCCCAGCTGGCTCCGGCGTTGTTGACCAGGATGTCGATCGAGTCGGTGTGCCCTGCCACGTCGTCGACGAGGAGCCGACACTCACTTTCCTGGCTGAGGTCC
>DATILB010000233.1:0-5185 GCA_035477015.1 Nocardioidaceae bacterium
GATCCGAACCGCGTTCGCATGGCTGTCTCCTCGCCCAGCCTCCCCGCCGTCAACGATCGCGTGTCCGGCGGCCTCCGTCTACCCTGGGGGTCGGGCTCGTCTACCGGGTTGGGTTCCGGTCACTGGGTGCCTGAAGGCGACCCGACAAGCGCTGGCTCGCAATCGCGACGGTCAGGCCGTGGAGGCAGCGGTCTGCGACGGTCGCAGGACCGTCACAGCGAGGACCACTAGGGCGAGCCCGGTGATCTTCGTCCAGCCAAGCAGCGCAGCGTGGTTGAACACCCAAGCGAGCAGGTTCGTGTGAACGTCGAGCCATCGCGGGGCCGCATACGCGATGAGGTAGACGACATTGATGGCGGCAAACAAGGCCGCGCCAACTGCCGCGATGTGCGCCCAGCGGCCGTTCCGAAAGTGACCGGCCATCCATACAGCCAGGAATAGGCTCAGCATCGTCTCGACGAGTTGGCGAAAGAGGAACTCGTTGGGGATCAGCAGCTGGCTCATGGCTGGACGCTACTAGCGCGCAGGCACCCTGGTGGAACCGGACTGGATGACGAGCCGTCCGATCCGTGGCAGCTTGAGAGGGCGGTGGGATGCGAGAGATACGGATTGCGATGGCGTTCAGCCTCCCGTTGCTGGTCTCGTGCGGCACCGCGGTCGACTCGGGTTCGAGTCCCGGGGCTATTAGCGACGCACCTGAGCTCATTGGGCAGGGGCTCGTACTCGAGGATGACTCGCACGGGCCACAGCTGTGCGTGGGTGGCGTTCTGGATTCCTATCAGCCGCAATGCGAAGGACCCGACTTGATCGGGTGGGACTGGGAGGGGCTCAGCGGCTTCGAACAGAGAGACCAAGCCCGCTGGGGGTACTACGTAGTCGTCGGGACCTACGACCAAGACGCCCAGACGTTCACGCCGACCCGCCCTGCCGTTCCCTCAGCCGAGTACGACGGACCGGACCTGTCGGCCCACCGCGGGAGTGAGGAGCCGGTGTGGTTCACCCCGTGCCCAGAACCCGCGGGGGGATGGAGGGTCGTTGATCCTGCACTCACCACCGACGAAGCCAGCCACCAGGCCATCAAGCTCGCCAACGACCGTCCCGACTTCGCGAGGGCTTGGGTCGACCAGTCCATCAACCCTGCAACGGAGCTCGGGGACGCAGAGGCGGAGCCTCTCATGAACGACCCGGAACTGCTCATCCTGAATATTGCGGTGACCAGCGACCCTGCCCCGGTTGAGCAGATCCTGCGTGAGGTCTGGGGCGGAGCGTTGTGCGTCAGCCAGGTCAAACACACCGCGGCAGAGCTGCGGGAGATCCAAATGAGCCTGTCCGACGTTCCGGGCAATCTCGGTTCAGGGTCCGGCCACGACAAGGTCGAGCTCGAGGTCTTCTGGGACGACGGCTCACTGCAAGAGCAACTCGACCAAGAACACGGCCCGAACGTTGTCGTCGTGAACTCTGCATTGCAACGGTACGAGCCCTGAGAGCCGAGTCCTCCTGTGCTGGGTGGTCGGTTCAGCTGCTCGGTCGCGTGGGCGTCGTCCGGCTCAGCTCCGCAGCGAACTGCGCTAGGCGTTCAGGCATGTGGAGGTGTCCGACGCCCTGCAGCTCTACGAGCTCAGCGGACGCTAGGCGCGAAGCCAGGTGGCGGCCCTGCGCGATCGGAACCAGCATGTCGGCCGTTCCGTGCCAGATCTTCACCGGCAACTTCACCTCGTCGAGGTCGAAGTCGAGAGGGTCAGGCTGGTTGGTCTCCTCCATGCGCCAATCCGCCGGGCCTTGTCGTGCCGCTTCCACTATGGATCCGGCGAACTCGCGACCGTAGGAAGCAATCACTGCCCGGTCGGCCGGATCACGAAGCACGAGCTTGAACGGAGCCAACACCACCCCTGGATGCTTCTTGGCCCGCCGAACATTCGAGTTCGTGACCTTGGTCCATAGGGCCGGTGCTCGACGGGCGAATGCGAACTCCATCCTCACGAGTCGGGCGTAGGTGTGGGCAAAGCCGGGCATGTCCGGGGAGCCGACGCCGCTCAACACACCTACTGCCGTCAGCCGTTCAGGTATCAACGCGGCACAGGCGAGGGCGTAGCGTCCGCCGCGCGAGTACCCGAGCACGGCAAAACGATCAAGGCCCAGTGCATCAGCGAGCGCGCTGACATCTGCCGGCCAGTCGACATGCCCGCGACCAGGCTTCGCGTCCGAGAGTCCGTAGCCGGGGCGGTCGGTGCCGATGAAGCGCACACCTGCGGCACGGAGTGCCTCGTGGCCGCGCTCGGTGGCGTAGTCCAGCCGCGAGCCGGGATTCCCGTGGAAGTACACCAGGGGGGCGCCTGCGGGATCGCCCACCTCGGCGAACCCGAGCCGTCGCCCATCAGGTAGGTCGACTGTTTCTCCACGTGGCGCGTCCATCGCCCCAACCTATGCCTCTTTGAACACCGCCCGCTGCCCTGTTGCGGGCGGGATCAGGAGTCGTTCCACGAGGCTGAGTGCGTCCAGCGGGTTCAGGCCGAGGGCTCTCACGTGAGCGACGTAGGCGGCCGCGGCTGCCTTCGCCTCGCGCTCGACTCCGTCCCCGGCCACGAAGGTTCCTGCTCGTCCCCGGGTCTCGATCACGCCGGCCTGCTCCAGCTCGCGGTACGCCCGAGCGACAGTGTTGGCGGCAACGCCCAGGTCGGTGGCCAGCTGCCGCACCGTCGGCATGCGGTCCCCAGCGGTCAGCCGCTTGCTCTTGACCAGCGTGACGACGCGGGTCCGGATCTGGTCGTACGGCGGTGAGGAGGCGGTGGAATCCAGGGCAACCGACAGATCGTTGTCAGCGACCATGCTCGTCCAGCTCGCGCTCGATGACGGCGATGATCTCCGGCCGCAGCTGTGCGGCCGAGATGACGGCGTCGACAGAGCCGACCTTGACGGCGCGGTGGATGTTGTGGATGCCGTCGAACTCCGCAGCCACCTCGCTGAGCCTCTCCGCGCGCACGGAGGCGCGCAGCTGTGCGAGCTCGACGACCAGCTGGCCGCGTTCGGAGGCTGATGCGTCGGCGACGGCCTGCTCGAGGCTGCGCACCCGAGGATCAGCGGCGGTGCGCTTGTCGACCTCGCCGGCGAACACGACCGCGGCGGCCGGTGCGCCACCGATCACGGAGGCGAACGAGCCCTCGAGGGCAAGCACCGTCATCCGAGGGTTGAGCGCCTTCGAGAAGACCACGAACGCGCCGCCGTGGTAGCGCGAGATGACGGTGAAGACGATCGGCCCGTCGAAGTTGACGATGGCACGGCCGATCTCGGCGCCGTACTCGAGCTGGAGGTTGCGCATGGAGTCAGGCGAACCGTCGAAGCCGGACAGGTTGGCCAGCACGACGAGCGGTCGGTTGCCGCTGGCCGAGTTGATCGCGCGCGCCGCCTTCTTCGACGACCTGGGGAACAGCGTGCCCGCCGTGTAGACGTCCGGTCCATCGGTCGGGGGGAACCCACGGCGGGGGACCGGCTTGGACTCGATACCGACCAGGCACACGGGGTAGCCGCCGAGGTGCGCGTCGAACACCACCGTGGTGTCGGCGTCGGCCATGCCGGCCCAGCGCTCGAGGGTGGCGTGGTCCTGGTCGGCGAGCGCCCGCATCACCGTGCGTACGTCGAAGGCCTTCTTGCGGTCGGGGTTGCTCGTCGCGGAGAAGATCTCGCCGACGGTGCGGAAGTCGCTGCCCGAGTCGAAGTGCGGGTACGTCGTGACGTCCCGGTTGCTCGGGTCGGACGTGACGGCGCGGCGTGGCTGGAGCTCGCCGGGCACGACGTAGGTGTGCTCGTAGTGGGCCATCAGGATGTCGTACGCGCCGGAGAGGTCAGGTGCCCAGTACTGCGCCTGGCCGTTGGGCCCCATGACCCGGTCGTACCCGCCGATGCCGAAGTTGTCCTCGGCCGACACCCCACCGGAGAAGTCGAGGGACTGCTTGCCGGTCAGCACCATCGCACTGTCCGGGGTCATCACCAGGATGCCCTTGGTGTGCATCAGCATCGTCGCCTCGGCGTTCCAGTACGGCTGCGCACCGACGTTGATGCCGGCTACGACGACGTTGATCTCACCACCCGCCTGGGTGAACTCGACAATGCGACGCAGCGCGGCGGCGACCCAGTCCATGTTCTCCGTGCCGGAGTCCATGGAGATCCGAGCCCCCGCGGAGAGGGCGAACCACTCGACGGGAACGCCCAGACGCTCGGCAAGATCCAGCGCAGCCATGATGCGCGTGCACTCCGGCTCGGACACCGCGCCGAGCGCCTTGGTTGGGTCACCGCAGAGGACCACGCGCGTGATCCCCTCCGGGTGCAGGGTCGTCGGCGTGGTGACGACAGCGGCGATGATGCCGGCCTTGTTGAGGCCCCGCGATCGTTCGACGGGCACCAGGGCGCCTGCGTCGTCGAGGTCATGCTCGACCAGAGTGCCGCTCGGCCCGGTCAGGAGGGGCTCGAGCTCGTACGGGTAGACCAGCCCGCGCCTCCGGGCACGCAGCACCTTGGCGCCGTACTCGTCCAGGGGCTTGAGCAGCTCCGTCGGCGGGTCCTCGATCGACGAGACGACGCCTGCTCCGGGCCTCGCCCGGAAGCGGATCGAGATCGGCACGGGTACGCCGTCGGGCCCGGCGACCCGGCCCTGCGCGCGTACCTCCGAGATACCGGCGCCGTCGGTCAGCGGGGTGATCTTCTGCTGCAGGCCGGTCAACTGGTCGAGGTCAGCCTCGACCAGCGGCCACACCTGCACCCAGACGTGGTTCAGGTCGAGCTTGGCGCCTTCGGCGCCGCGGGCGGTGCGGGCACGACGTACTGCTTCCAGGCAGTTCTCCACCGCTCGCTCTGCGTGGGGGAGCCCGACGACCCGGCCTTCCTCGTCACGTACGACGGCGAGCTGACGCACCTGCGCGAGCGCGACGAGACGCCGGTCCGCAGGGTTCTCCCTGGCGACGCACTCGAACAGCAGCACGTCCTCGGGGGCCTCGATGCGGGTGACGTGGAAGTTGCGCAGCCGCCACAGGTTGAGCCTGCGACCCACCATCGGGTGCATGCCGTGGACGAGGTCATCCTCGACGAGGCCGCCCTGGTCGTCAGGCCGGAAGGTGAAGTAGTCCACCGACCGTCCGGAGCCGGGGCAGACCGCGACCGTCACGCGGCGGGCGTCCTGGGCGAAGCCGATGCC
>DATILB010000234.1:0-6716 GCA_035477015.1 Nocardioidaceae bacterium
CTGCTGGGGTGGGATACCCTAGGCCCGCTTCTCGCGCGAGTGGCGGAATAGGCAGACGCGCACGGTTCAGGTCCGTGTGTCCGAAAGGACGTGGGGGTTCAACTCCCCCCTCGCGCACAGAAACGAAGCCCCGGATCCATGATCCGGGGCTTCGTCCATTTCGAGGCCGGTCGCTGTCCCGGCGTCAGGACCGACGCTGGCGGAGGGCGAGGCCGAGAGCGAACAGGGTGAGGAGCGTGATGGTCAGGCCAAGGGCGCCGAGTTGTTCGATACGGCCGCTCAGCCACCCCTGGACCTCGGTGCCGGCTGCGACGAGCGGGTCGTCGACGACGCTGGCGTGGAGCACGCGCCACTCCCAGAAGCCGTACCACGCGACGTACGCACCGGCGAGGGCGAGGACGCCGCCACCGAGCCGGGGCACCACGCTGCTGAGGCGACGCATCGATATGACCAGGCTGCGGCGGGCGAGTGCGATCGCGACGGCGGCGACACCGACGGTGAGCCCCATTCCGGCGGCGTACGCGAGGAACAGAACGATCCCAGCAACCGTCTCCCCGCCCCGGAAGCTGGTCACGACGACCGCGAAAAACGGGGCGAAGGTGCACGCGAGCGAGGCCACGGCGTACGACGCCCCGAAGCCGACCATCACCGGAAAGCTGCTAGTCAGGACGCGGCGGGCTGTACTTCGCCGTCCAGGCAGTCGCACCCTCGGCAGCTCCCTGCCGAACGCCAACCAGACTCCTGCCAGGGCGAGGGTCGCGCCTAGCACGACGGTGAACGCCGGCAGATAGGCCTGGACGGATGCCGCGACCGGAAGGACGGCCAGGCCGAATGCGAGGAACACACCCGCGAAGCCGAGGCTGAGCGCGGCGGTTGCGCGCAATGCGCGCACGACCGCCGCGAAGCCGCTGGCCGTCGAGTCGGTCGCCGTGAAGGTGGCCAGGTAGGTCGGCAGGATGGCGAAGGCGCACGGGTTGAGCGCGGCCAGCGTGCCTGCTCCCAGCGCAAAGGTGAGCGCCGCCGTGTCCACGCCGGAGATCACGACGCCGTCGCCAGCGCCTCGACGATCGCCGGGATCTCCGAGTCCTCCCAGCCCTCGTAGACGATCTTGCCTTCGGCGTCGATGACGACGAACCGCGCGGGCATCTGCATCCCGAAGTGCCTCCAGACGTTGAGCTCGGAGTCCCAGAGGTGCTCCAGCGTGGCCATGTCGTCCTTCGTCGCGTAGGCGACGAGGTCGTCACCGAGGCCCTGACCTGCGACGCCGTATATCGCGACGCGGTCGCCGTACTCCTTGCCGAGGTCGGCCATCATCGGCTTCTGCTCATCGCAGATGGGACACCACGGGGCCCAGAACCACAGCACGGCGGGCTTTCCGGCGAGCGAGTCACCTCCGAAGTAGGTGCCGTCGATCGTCTCGGTCGTGAAGTCGTACGGGTCGAACGCCTCCTCCACGTCCGCCGCAGACGTAGCGTCGTTCGCGTTGGGCGCGGCCTCCTTCGCATCGGCGCCGCAGGCGACGAGGACGGAGGTCAGGCACGCCGCCCCGAGAACGCGGGACACAGCAGTCTTCGTATTCATAACCCTAAAGCGCCGTTCCCTCGCCCCGAGGTTCGGCAATGGCAGGTAAAGAATGTGGCTCGTCGAACCGCCGGAGTTGGCTTCGTCCGTTTCGGGAGCTGCCAGCGCTACGGCTCGACGTCCAGTGGCGGAGTCGTCGGAGGAAGCATGCGGTGGTCGGTGTGTGCTTCGAACCCGGCCGCGATGGAGATCAGGGTTGCCTCGTCAAATGGTCGGCCCATGAGCTCGACCTCCCGGTCCATAGGGGCCGCTCTCCTCGCTCGGAACGCTGTCATCCCTATGAACGCGGGATCGACCGTGTTTGGGTGGGGGCAACCGGCATCAAGTCCCATGAACAAGGGCCCCGGATCATGGATCCGGGGCCTTCGTCTTCTGCTGCTGACAGCTACGCCTTGCCCGGCGTGAACCGGATGGATTCGGCCATGGCGCGAAGCTCGGCCTTGATGTCCTTGGGTGTCTCGGGGAAGTACTCGGCCATGATGACCAAGCGGACCCCGTTGATGTTCATGACCCAGAGGTCCCACCGGTTCTCCTCCCCCTGGAGGTAGGGTCCGGGGTCCCAGGGACGCCACTCTTCGCAGTCGCTGCTGATGTTCTTCGGTCCGATCAGCGTGAAGAACTGGCCGCGGTACTTCCCCAGCTTGACCGGCTTCGGTTCGGTGACGTTGAGCCGTGGGTGGGCGACAACTGCGTCGATGAAGTCGCCGACGGTAGGCCCGACCGGGATGTCGGTCGTTTGGTGCGAAACGCGTGAACAGGGCTGGGAGTTCAGGCCTACCCAGACATTTGTCCAGCCCAGGAAGAGGGCGGGATCGTTCCGACTGGTCGTGTCCCGGCCGGCAGTTGGGCCGAGGGCGGCGAACTCGGTGATGGCGTCCCAGCCCTCGGGCACGGTGAGATCGATGGCCGGCAGTGCCAGCTCCTTGTCCGAGAGACAGCCCGTGTTCGCATCACACGTGGTAGTCGGCACGAACCGGTAGCGACCGGGTGTGACGGGGCCGTCCTGGAGCGGCGAGTCACTGGGGGTCGTCGAAGGAGTGGTGGTCTCCGTCGGAGTCGTTGGGGGTGGAGTTGGGCCGCCTTTCACTGGGTCGTCCTGCCCCGAGCAGGCGGTGAGTGCGAGCAGCAAGGCAACGAGTATGGACTTGATCCTCACAGTCTTTCCTTTCTGTGGTGGCGCCAGATCAGCCAGCCGGCGAATTACCTCCACCTGTCAACAGACGTGGCGGTGGGGAAACATTTAGTGCCGCGGCGCTGCGAAGTGCTGGTAGTCCGGCTCCGCCCAGCTGCCGCCCCACTCCCAGCCGATGGCCGCGAATGCCCTGACGACGATGCTGTCGGCGGTGATGATGCCCGGGGCGGGGGCCTTCCCGCCGCGGTCGACCCGCAGGTAGGGGCGGGCGGCGGCCGGGCGCACCGTGCCGTAGTGGAGATAGGGGTTCTCGACCGGATTGAGGTCGACCGCGGCGCCGTACGCGTGGTCGGACCAGGTCGTGCTGCCGGCCACCTGCCGGCAGTTGTACGACGAGGTGTTGTCCGCCGCCATCGAGCGGTCGTCGTCACCGCCGTATGCACTGACCGGCCGCATCGTGCGCATCGGCCAGCGTGCGTCGTACAGGTGGGCGAACACGCGCACGACGTCGCGCGCGTGCTTGGCCGCGACCACCAGCTCCCCGGAGTGCGCGCGCCCGTCAAAGCCGATGTAGGACAGCCGCAGTAGGCGCAGGTCCGACCACGGCACCGGGCAGCCCCGGCCGTGGCTGCTACGCATCCGGGCCTGTTGCGCAGGGCCGATCCGGCTCAGCGACGACGCGAAGGCGGGCAGCGCCGGGGAGACCCCGGCACAGTCCGGCCCGTGCCGCCAGCGCGCGACCGCCTCGGTGCGGGCCAGGCCCTGCATCGGCATGGGGATCCCCGCGCTCCCGATCCAGGCCGGCACCCAGCCGTCGGAGACAACCCGCCCGTCCCGCACCCGGAGGGTCAGCACGCCGGTCTCTGCCGGATCGTCGATGTACCAGACGAAGTTGCCCAGGCCGTAGTTGACGTAGGTCTCGCCGATCTGCTCCGAGCCGAGCAGCACATGGGCGTGGCTGCCCACGACGACATCGGCACCGGCCGCCGCTAACGCCCCGGCGATCGCCAGCTGCTGGTCGGTCGGACACCTGTACAGCTCCTGGCCCCAGTGGAGGTAGACCACGACCACCTCGGCGGTGAGGGCAGCCGCGCGCACCGCCGAGAGAAGCGCTCGTGGTTGGTCGTCGTGGGCCGCCGCAAGGCCGGGCGTGCTCGGACCGGCGGACCACACCGGGGCGCGGCTCTCCAACGGCGACGCGTCGGCGGCGAGCACCATGATGTCGGTGTCGTGGATCGTGGTCCGGAAGGGCGTGAACGCCTCGGCCTGGTTGCGGCCGATCCCGACCACGGCGACGGGGCTGCGCCGAGCCGCCCGGAGGGTGTCGGCGACTCCGGCGGACCCGTAGTCGGCGCCGTGGTTGTTCGCCATCGTGACCACGTCGACACCGGCGTCGGCCAGTACGTCGAAGGCGGCGGGCGAGGTCCTGAACCAGTATCGGTATTCCGGGGACTCCAGCTCCTTGGCCGCCCGGATCTCGCTTCCGGTCACTGCGCTCTCGAGGTTGACCATGGCCAGGTCGGCTGCTCGCAGGGTCGTGGCGATCGGTCCCAAAGCCCCGCGCGGGTTGTCCAGCAGGGCGGCGAGGTGCGCCTGGAAGTGCACGTCACCCGCGAACGCCAGGGTGACGACCCGACGCTCGGACGGCCGCTGGGTCGGTGCTGTCGGAGTCACCGCACTCGAGGTGGCTGGAGGCGGGTCGGCGGCCCCGGCGACCGGCAGCCCCGGATCGCAGGCCGCGGTCGTCAGACAGGCCAGCAGAGCCAAGCCGAGGGCACCCGCCGTCCGGCGGCTCACGGGGTCCACCCGTTTCCGTGGTTCGGACACGCAAATCACCTCCATCGGTCACCAGACATGGCGATGAGGGAACCCTCAGCCGCCCTTGCGGGGTCGTCCCGCCGCGGTCGAACCGCAGGTTGGCGGCGGTCGAGACTTCCCCGCCGCCGGTGAGCAAGTGGCCTAAGCCAGCGAGGTGCCCGCGATGGCCCACGCAACCGCGCCACTCGATCGGCGGCCGTTCACCGACCACCCCAGTCGACGTCGTCGAGGCTGGTCCAGTCGAGGGCCCAGGTCCACGGGGTCCGCACCTCGCTCGAGGATCCGTCGATGGCGAAGGACGCGAGGGCGAATCCGCGGTCGTCACTGCGCACACGGGCCAGCAGCTCCTGACCGTCGGGGGACCACGTCGGGGCGTAGCCACCGTCGGTGCCCTCGAACGGCAGACGCAGCCTGACTGTCGAGCCCGTCGCCCTGTCGTTGAGGAGGATGCGACCGTCGGGACCGGCGAAGACGAGCAGCGAGCCGTCGGGCGACCAGCGCTCTCCGGCCCCGCCCTCGAGGGCGTATCCGGCCGCCGTCTCGAGCCGCACCTCTCCGGAGCGGGGGTCGATCACCATCACCGTCAACTGTTCGGACCCGCCGCTCATCGGGTTGTTCGGCTCGGTCGGCAAAAAGGTGTCCAGGGTGAACGCGAGCTCGTCCCGACTCGACCAGGTCAGCGAAATAGGTCCGTCGCGGCTCTCCCCCTGAGGCCCCAGATGACCCTCCGGGGTGCGCCACACGAGCTCCGGTACGCCATCCAGCCGGGCCCGCCACACCGAGGGCGCGTACGGCGACGTGGCGTCCGTAGTCGTGTAAGCCACCTCGTCGCTGTCCGGCGACCAGGCGAAGGTCGGTAAGTTCCAGCTCATTCTGTCGAATGCGACCAGCACACTGTCCTTGCCGTCGAGCGTCACGGCGTGCACCTCCGCGGTGAGCGGATCGTAGATCGACTCCACGACTCCGTCCGAGTCGTAGCCGACGACCAGGTAGCCCAGGCGGCGCCCGTCCGGGGACCACTGGGGGCACGCGGGTCCAGCAGTGTTGCTTGGCCGGTACAGAGCTTGGGGCTTCAGGTCCACCCGCACCTCGGCCGCACCGGGGTTGCCGTCGGCATCGAGGGGCACGATGACGATGCTCGGGCCGGCGAGGTAGGCCAGCCGGGCGCCGTCCGGCGAGACCACCGGGCAGCGCTCGTGCGCGCCCGTGGCGATGATCCGGCGTACCGGCTGGCCATGGCGGCTGAGGTAGATGTCCATCGGGTGCGGGTTGAGCTCGACCTCGACGTAGTCGAGCGGATCGGTCAGTGCAGCGCCCGCGCCGCCATCGGCGGCGAAGTAGATCGAGCCGTCGGCGGCGAGCGGGGTCAGGCTCGGCGTCGGGCTCGGCGCCGGGGACGGTGCGCCGTCGTCGTCGATCAGGCTCGGCACCACGAGGACGACCGCGACCGCGGCGGCCGCGGCGGCCACGGCGAGGCCCGCGACCAGCTTGCGCCGTCGCGTCGGTCGGCCACCTGCCGTCACCGCAGCGAGCGCCCAGTCGACGTCGGGCAGGGGCAGTTCGTCGTTGGTGGTGCGAAGTCCCTCGCGGATGCGCCGGTCAATCGACATTGCTGTCCACCTCCTCGCCGAGCGTGGCGGCCAGTCGTTTGCGGGCATTGTGGAGGTGGACGAACCCGGTCGAGGTCGAGCAGCCGACCAGGTCGGCCACCTCGTCCATGGGCCGATCCTCGAGATAGAAGAGGACGACGATCGCGCGCTGCTTGGGCGGCAGGGCGCGGATCGCGGCGATGAGCTCCGGATCGGGCAGCCTCAGGCCGTCTTGGATGGGCGGCCCGGAACTGGCCGCCTGTTCGAGCACGGCCCGGCGGGTACGCCGAGACGCCTCGCGCTGCGCCTTGCGGATCGCCACGCGCCGTACCCACAGGTCCGGCCGGTCGAAGTCGCGCACCCGCGCCCAGTCGCGGAACAGCTCGGTGAACGCGTCCTGCGCGACCTCTTCGGCCGTCGCCTGGTCGTGCATCACGAACCAGACCGTGCGGACGACTTGCGGGTAGGTCGCGGCGAACAGCTCGGCGAACTCGTCGTCGGTCTGGCGTGAACGCCGCGGAGACATCGGCACGACGTTCATCATGCTGGCGTCGGCGGGCTCGGACACGGGAATCACCTCCACCCGTCAACAGACG
>DATILB010000235.1:0-3407 GCA_035477015.1 Nocardioidaceae bacterium
CGGGACCTGCAGGTCGGTGGTGATCCCCCAGCCGTCGTCACGGGCTTCGCGCGTGAACACCGCGCCCTTCGCGGTCAGCTCCGCCATGGTGGCCTCGAGGTCGTCACAGACCAGTGAGATCTCGTGCTTCTGGGGGCTGCCGTCGGTGGGGTGGACCCCGAGCTCACTCGGCCCGGTCTTGAAGATCAGCCAGCCACCGCCGGTGTCGACGTTCGGCCAGCCGAGCACATCGCGGAAGAACGCGCGGGCCTGTTCGGGGTCGTCGGCGTACACCAGTGCATGCAGAGCGGTGATCATGCGCCCGAGCGTGCCACGAATTGCAACCTTTCGACACGCGACCGCGTCTTGGTCGAGAAGTTCAACAGCGAGACGAGGAAGGATGGTGAGGACAGGTGGCAGTCGCAGTCGACGCGAGGATGGTCGTGGCGGTTAAAGCGCAGGACAGGGACGAAGAGTTCGCGGCGTACATGGCCGCTCGACAGCCGAGTCTGCTGCGCACGGCGTACCTGCTCACGGGGGATCAACACACTGCCGAGGACCTCGTCCAGACGGCGCTGGCCAAGCTCTACCTGTCCTGGGACAAGGTGCAGCGACGCGAGCTCATCGACGGGTACGTCCGGCGGATTCTCGTGAACGAGCACAACTCGCTGTGGCGACGGTCGTGGAAGAAGCGCGAGGTCACCACCGAGTACGTGCCTGAGACGCCGGCCCCGTATGAGGAGCCCGACGACGGCAAGGGACAGGCACTCTGGGACTTCGTCCAGACCCTCCCCAAGAAGCAGCGGGCGGCGATCGTGCTGCGGTACTACGAGGAGCTCAGCGAGGCCGAGACGGCCGCTGTCCTCGGAGTCTCGGTCGGCACCGTCAAGTCCCAGACCAGCCGAGCGCTGGCAACCATGCGGTCGAAGGTGGACGACCACCCGACCCTCTCGCGCACCACCGAGGAGGAGCGATGAGCGACAACGAGCGGCTCTCCCGGGAACTGCGCAATCGTGCCGACCACACGGGCGGCCACCCCATTTCTTTTGATGACGTGAAGCGGAGTGCGAACAAGATGAAGTGGCAGCAACGCGCCGCCACCGGCGCCGTGGCAGCCGTCGTGCTCGCGATCGGGATCCCTGTGGGGATGTCGATCGCGACCGGCGACGGCAACAGCAATGACGGCCAGGTGGCCAACCCGAGCCCAACTCCAACCGAGACGAATACGCCCAGCCCGATCGTGACCAAGGAGGTCACGCTGACGGTCGACGGCGCCTCCCGTGGTGCGGAGCCCGGCGTGGTTTACGTGTACGACAACCAGATCATCCAGCCCGACGGAACCGCGATCGACGTCGACTACGACTACTCGAACGTGGCGGTCTTCGGCGAAGGCTGGATCGGCATCCGGATCGACGACGAAGGAAATCCCACGGCAGACGTGCTTGGCGGTGACGGCACCGTCATCCGTTCTTTCCCGTCCGGCTACACCATTGCGGTGAGCTCTTCCGGCGAGGTCGCGGCTTTTGAGGACACCCCCGGCGGCGGCACCTTGACGCGGTACGACGAAGCCGGCGAGCCCGCTCAGAGCTGGGACTTCGCCAACAGCGTGATCCTTGAGCTCGAGGGAATCCTGGCGGACGGCTCTGTCGTGTACTCCACGGAGGGCACCGATCCTGCGCTCATGGTCGCTCGAGCGAGCGGTGACACCCAGCCGGTGCTCGGCGCCTCAAACGCCGGCGGCGTTGCTCGGGAGTCGGGCCTGATCACCGGCATGGTGAGCGTCGACGAGATGGTGCCGGAGTCTTGCTGGAACCTCTTCGACAGCAATGGCGCGCTGTGGCCGAAGGCGAAGTGCGCGTACACGCTCGGGCATTTCAACGAGAGCGAGCAGCTGATCATCGGAAAACCGAGCTACCTGGACAGCATCGGGGACGGCCTTGTCGCGATCGTTGATGTCGAGACGGGCAAGGCGCTCGTGGAGTACGACACCCCGGACGACTCGTTCATCGCCAACAGCGTGTGGGAGGACGACGCTCACGTCCTCACTCTCGTGTACAGCCCGGCTGGCTGGCACATTCTGCGTCTCGACACCGAGGGCAACATCGAGAACGTCAATGGTGCAGCCCTACCGGGAGAGGCGGAATTCGCGCCCGTCCAATTCGGCGCTCCTTCCTGACGATCGACTCAACTCGACCTCCCCAGCCAACCGGCCGGGGAGGTCGAAGCCTGTGGATAGCGCTTTGACGCGCGCGACCACTACTGGAAAGCATCGGACAAACATTTCAGTAGGGGGAACTCATGAAACTCGCCAGGGAGATCGTCGCCGTCGGGGCTACAGCGATTCTGGTCACCACCATCACACCCGCGCCGGCGGTTGCTGCGGACAAGGAGGTGCGTGTGTATCTGCCCGCACTCGGCGGGCCCGACTTCGCCGGACTCGGGAAATGGACGGACGAGGATGACACCCTGTGCGCACTCTTGGGCCAGAACCAGTCGCACGACAAGCTCGTGGTTCGCATCCGGCCCCGGAACGGGGTTGGCCCTTCGTTCAGAGTCATTGATCACAACCCGACACCGGCTGCTTCGGGCTCCTGCACTGGAGACTTGAGCATCCCGGAGAATCGGCGCTATCGCATGCGGGTTTCGGTGCTCCAGCTCAACGGAGACACGTACAGCGTCGCGTCCAACTTCCGCACCTAGGACTACGCCACCACGGTGGTGATCGGCATCGATGAGTCGGCCGGGAGATCCAGGGAACTGGGCTCCCGGCCTCTCGCTACCAGCTCGGAGCCGAGGGCGGCGACCATCGCGCCGTTGTCGGTGCAGAGGCCGGGCCGAGGCACGCGGACGCGGATGCCGAGCTTGCTGGCCCGCTCCTCAGCCAGAGTGCGAAGCCGCGAGTTGGCCGCGACACCACCACCGATCAGGAGGTCCTCGATGCCCTCGGCGACGGCTGCGTCGAGGGCCTTGCGCACGAGTACGTCGCAGACGGCCTCCTGGAACGACGCGGCGACGTCGGCGATCGGGACGGGCTCGCCGGCTGCCTCGCGCGCCTCGACCCAGCGGGCGACGGCGGTCTTTAGTCCGGAGAACGAGAAGTCGAAGCGGTGCCGCTCCAGATCACGGCGTGAGGTCAGGCCGCGCGGGAAGTCGATCGCCACCGAGGAGCCGGAGCGCGCCTCCCGGTCGATGTGCGGGCCACCTGGGAACGGCAGCCCGAGCAGCCGGGCGACCTTGTCGAAGGCCTCCCCCGCTGCGTCGTCGATGGTCGCGCCCATCGGGTCGACACCGGTCGTGACGTCGGTGACCCGCAACAGGGACGAATGACCGCCCGACACCAGCATCGCGATGCACGGCTCTGGAAGCGGCCCGTGCTCGAGCTGGTCAACGGCAACGTGAGCAGCGAGGTGGTTCACGCCGTAGAGCGG
>DATILB010000236.1:0-15919 GCA_035477015.1 Nocardioidaceae bacterium
TGAAGAGCTCGGTCTCGTAGGTCTCCGTGGGGCTGAGTGCGTTGTAGCTGTACGTCATCACCACTCGGCCGACCCGGACGAACGAGAGGCTGATCCGCAGAGGGATCTCCAGCCGGGGGATGCCGATCGTCGCGTCAGCGCCGATCCGGAGCTGCGCGTCGACGGAGTCGGGAACGTCGCCCGCTTCAGTGGTCACGGTCGCCTTGAACGTCAGGCCCTCAGGCATGTCCCCGCGGGTCTTCGTGCACTTCGTCGCCTGCTTCTCGAAGCTGGTGACGAACTCGGAGGCGGCGCTCTCCTCGGCGAACACGGTGACGGCACTGGCAACCGAGACGAGAGGGGTCTTCGGGTCCTTGGTGACGAACTCGGCGACGGCATCCGCGGTCACGTTGTGCGGCTCTTGAAGCCTCACCAGCAGGTCGTCGAGGCACCCCATCTCCGGCCGCTTCTTGCCAGCCTTCTTGCCGGCCTGCGTCACGAAGGCCTTCTGGTCGAGCTCGCCGACCTTGAAGCCTTCCCCGACGTCGTCGGCTGTGAGCAGGGCCTGGTTGGCCTCGTCGGCGCTCAGCGCCACGCCCTGGTCAGAGCCGCACGCGGAAAGCAGCAGCGGCAGCAGCACAGCGGCGGCGGCGCGGCGAGCATTCATCGGGGATCCTCGGGTTGGGTTGCGGGCAGAGAGTAGGCAGTCCAGATGTCCGTTCGGCGACCGGCGGGCAAACCCGGGCGTACACAGGCGGCTCACAGGTTGCGCATAGGCAGTTCGCGGTTGCGTCCGCGAGCATGGTGGCTATGCCACCTCAGCTGCTGCGTCCCGACGGCACCCCGATCCGGGTGCTCGTCGTCGACGACGAGCCCAACATCGCCGAGCTGCTCAGCATGGCCCTGCGCTACGAGGGGTGGGAGACGGCCGTCGCGGGCACGGGGTCGAAGGCGGTGGCTAAGGCGAAGGACATGCGTCCCGACGCCGTCGTGCTCGACATCATGCTCCCCGACTTCGACGGCCTCGAGGTGCTCCGCAGGATGAGAGCCTCCCTGCCCGACGTACCCGTCCTGTTCCTGACCGCGAAGGATGCTGTCGAGGACCGGGTGGCCGGGCTCACCGCCGGCGGGGACGACTACGTGACCAAGCCCTTCTCGCTCGAGGAGGTGGTGGCCCGACTCCGAGCCCTGATGCGACGCGTCGGCGTGCAGGCCACTGCAGAGCGGTCGGTCCTGACCGTCGGCGACCTCACGATGGACGAGGACAGCCGTGAGGTGGCGCGCAACGGGGAGGAGATCAACCTGACGGCGACCGAGTTCGAGCTGTTGCGCTACCTGATGCGCAATCCCCGCCGCGTGCTCAGCAAGGCCCAGATCCTTGACCGGGTCTGGAACTACGACTTCGGTGGCCAGGCGAACGTCGTCGAGCTCTACATCTCCTACCTGCGCAAGAAGGTGGACTCAGGCCGGACACCGATGATCCACACGATGCGGGGTGCCGGCTACGTCCTGAAGCCGGTCGAATGAAGCTGCCTGCCTCGCTGACATCGCGGCTGGTGATGACGGCCGTCGGCCTCGTCGCAGCGGTTTCGGTCCTGGTGAGCCTGGCGACGTACGTCGGGATGCGGGAGGTGCTGCTGGACCGGCTCGACCGTGACGTCTCCGGGTTCGCCGGTCGGCCAGGGCTCGGTCCAGAAGAGACGCGCCTGGGGCTCGTTGTGTTCTACGACGACACCGGGACCGTCCGGCAAGGGACGTACTTCTCGCCCCGGGGTGAGGACAGCGCTCCCGACCAGCTGGACGAAGAGCAAGTTCTTCGAGCGACACTCCTGGCCGTGGACGGCGAAGTGCACGACCTGAGCATCCCTGGCCTCGGGGACTTCCGCGCGCAGGCGGTTCGACGTGACGTGGCGGTCAACGGCCAGGCGCCAATCACGGTGACGATCGTCAACGGCATGTCCACCGATCAGGTCGACGAGACCCTGTCGACGCTGTTGCTGTGGGAGCTGCTGCTCGGCCTGCTTGGCGTCGGTGTCGCGTTCGGTGCCGGCACCGTGCTGGTGCGGCGCAACCTCGCCCCGTTGCGCGAGGTCGCGGCCGTCGCGCAGGAGGTCACCCGGCTCGAGCTCGACAAAGGTCTGGTGGGGGAGACGGTCCGCGTCCCCGAGCGCCTCACCGACGAGACGACCGAGGTGGGCCAGGTCGGTGCCTCGTTGAACAGCCTGCTCGGGCACATGGAGCAGGCCCTTGACGCGCGCCACCGCAGCGAGCAGCAGGTCCGCCAGTTCGTCGCCGACGCATCGCACGAGCTGCGCACGCCGCTGACCACGATTCGCGGGTACGCCGAACTGGCCGGCCGTGAGCCCGACGTACTCCCCACCTCGATGGGCAAGGTCTCGGAGGAGGCCATGCGGATGTCGGCCCTGGTGGACGACCTGCTGCTGCTCGCGCGCCTCGACTCCGGGCGGCCGCTCGCGACCGAACCGGTGGACCTCACGCACCTGGTGATCGCCGCCGTCGACGACGCGCGCGTGGTCGACCCCGAGCGGTCGTGGGCGCTGGCGCTACCGCCCGAGCCGGTGACAGTGACCGGCGACGAGGATCGGCTGCACCAGGTCGTCACCAACCTCCTGGGCAACGCCCGTCGACACACGCCCGCTGGGACTGTGGTCACCTCGGGGATCTCTGTGGCCGATGGAAGCGCCCGGTTGACGGTCCACGACACGGGCCCGGGCATCCCGGCGGATGTCGACGTGTTCGAGCGGTTCACCCGCGGCGACTCGTCGCGCACCCGCGGGTCAGGCGGTGCCGGGCTGGGGCTCTCGCTGGTCGCCGCGATCGTCGCCGCTCACGGGGGGACAGTGGCGGTCCAGTCGCGACCTGGGGCCACGGAATTCACGGTCACTTTGCCGCAGGGATGACTTCGTGTCGTAGCGCGCCACCGCGCGCTCATGCCGATGATGGCGCGGCTCGGTTCACCATGGTCCCGTGGTGAACCAGGGGTTCCCACGCTCTGCATGACATGGGAACCCCATGTTGGTCGTGGGAACCACCGCCCGCTCTTGCCGCTGGGAGGACGGCTACGCTCGTCCGACTTTGCCGCGCAGCGATACGCAGTTCGCGGACCTGAGCCACCGGAACCCGCAGAAGAAGCATCCTCGCGAAAGACCGTGGAATCGCTTGGGCGCTGGTTGACTCCGACGTTCTCTGTGGGTCTGGACAAGCCCACCGACCGGGTGTCTAGTGGTTCAGCGCCTTGGCTGCCGTCTCGAGCATCGAGCGCACATAGAACTTCCCGAACGGCAGTACGAGGAGTTCGAAGATAAAGCCGATGAGCGGCACCGGCATCGAGTACGTGCTCGCCCAGCTGACATGGGTGATACCGCCGCGGTCTGTGAGCTCAATAGTGGCGCCGTGATGTCGGGTCGGTGGGAAGATCCAGACGACCTGGTATCCGAACAGGTCCGGGCGCTGGTAGGCAGTGATCTCCTCACGCCACCAACAGATGGCACTTCGGAACCTCCGCAGCGCTCCCACGCTTTCACCGCCATCGCGACCCGGTCGCACGAGGCGCCCAGAAAACATGAGCGGGCCCGCTCCGTAGTTAGCGCACGTCGTCAGCCAGTCGAAGACGCGCTCGATCGGCGCATCGTAATCATGCTCGAAGGACACGGTTTGCATAAGGCAACTCCTCGCCGTCACGGTCCCACAAGCCCGGCGATGGGTACAGACTCCACTTGCTCGTGGCCATCCGGAACTGCCGCACTGCGCGCGCTCGAAGACGGACGCTACTGCCGCACTACGCGCGTCCGACGTTAGGTCGGGAGCGTGCCTCCCTGCTTGGACGTCTACGTCTGGGTCCGTGCCGACAACCGAAGGGGGCAATCATCACCCTCACCGAGGAGGGTGACGTCGTCCTCGGTCTCGGGCCGAGTTGCCCCCTCCACAATCCGCGTCCGAGTGGGCTGACGATGGCTCGTCCTGCTGCGAATGGGTAGCGCCTGACCGTCCTCTCCTGCTGAGCGTCAGCGGCTGAGCTCTGCCTCGATCATCGGTAGCAGGCGGGGCAGCTCGTGCACCATCCCCAGCACCTCGGTCTGCTTGGTGAGCATCGAGTAGAACAAGGCGCCGGACTCGATCACCCGCGGGTCGCAGTGTCCGAAGACCTCGAGCGTCACGGTGCCGTAGAGCGCCACCCAGGACTGCATGAAGATCCAGAGCAGCCCACGGGCGTCCTCGGGGATGTCCTCGATCTTCGCCGGGATGAACGGGTCGTCGAACGTTGCCACGACCGACGGGTGGATCTCGTCGAGGGCGGGGATCGGGAAGTCGTACTTCTGCCAGAGCCGGATGAAGATGTGGTGGAAGACGAGGCCCACCTGGTGGTCTCGCATCTCCTCCGGGTTGTCGTGCGACGTGAGCGGGTTGGCGAACACGAGCCCGAACTCCTCGCGCTTCGTCAGCGCCCATCGACGGAAGGCGATCGAGGCGGCGATGATCTGCGCTGCTGGGTCGTCATCGGGATACCGGTCGCGGGCTGCGGTGAGCTCGGAGGCCGCATCGATGTCGATGTCGTTGGCGATCAGGTGCACGAGGTCCTGGTAGCTCGCGACGTACCGGTAGAGCGCGGGCGCCGTGATCCCCATCTGCTGGGCGACCGCCCTCAGGGACAGCCCTCCGGGCTCGCGGAGCAGGTCACGCCCAGCCGCGACGATCTCTTCGAGCGTCGCCTGCCGTTGCCGCTCTCGCCGAGTGAGCGTCACGTCTGCCACAGGTCTCCCTTGGTCGTTGCTGCCCGAATATCCGGGTTGACGGCCTTCAGTTTACAGTGTTCACTGTTTACGGCGTAAACAGTAGTGATAATCCTTCACAAGGGGAAGACATGATCCGGAACTGGGGAGAATTCGTCGGCCGACGGGCACTGACCGTGCTGCTGGTCGGGGTGTTCGTCGTGTTCGGTGCGGCCGCGTACGGCGCTGGGGTGTTCGACTCGCTCTCCCAGGGCGGCTTCGACGACCCGAAGACCGAGTCGTCGCGCGAGCTCGAGGCTGAGCGGGCGGCGTTCGGGAACAAGACAGTCGACGTGGTCGCCATCTACAGCAGCGACACCCTGGCCGTCGAGGACGCGGAGTTCCAGACCGCGGTCGAGCAGACCCTTGCCGACCTCCCCGAGGGCACGACCGCCTCCATCACCAGCTTCTACGACACCGGCTCGCGTGACCTGGTGAGCCGTGACGGACACGCGACGCAGGTGCTCATCTCGCTCGGTGGCGACACCCAGAACGACTACCTCGAGAACTACGACGAGCTCGCGCCCGCACTCGAGGCCGACGGACTCGACACCGATCTGGCCGGCCCCTTTGCGACGTACAACGACGTCAACGAGATCAGTGAGACCGACCTTCGCAAGGCCGAGACTGTCTCCGCGCCGTTCGTGCTGATCTTGTCGCTCCTCATCTTCGGCAGCCTCGTCGCGGCCTCGATGCCGCTGATGGTCGGTGTCATCTCGGTGCTTGGCTCGCTCGCCGTGATCCGTGTCCTGAGTGAGTTCACCGAGGTCTCGATCTTCTCCGTCAACGTCATCACGCTGATCGGCCTGGGCCTCGCGATCGACTACGCCCTGTTCATCATCAGTCGCTTCCGTGAGGAGCTCGCGCTGCTTCCCGAGGACGACCCGGAGGCTGTGAAGACGGCGATCACGATCACGATGACGACCGCTGGTCGCACCGTCCTGTTCTCCGGCCTCACCGTGGCTGCTGCGATGAGCTCGCTGCTCGTCTTCCCGCAGGCGTTCCTCAAGTCGATGGGGTACGGCGGTATCGCTGCGGTCGTCGTGGCGATGCTGGCTGCTCTCACGATCCTGCCCGCGGTCCTGCGGTTGCTCGGCCGACGTATCGACGCCGGTCGCCTGCCGTGGCGTCGGCACCGCCCGGTCTCCACGGACACCGAGCACGGTGCCTGGGCCCGCCTGGCACACGCGGTGATGCGGAGGCCCGTCGTCGTCGCCGTGGGCGTCTCCGCGATCCTGCTCGCGGTCGCCTCGCCCTTCCTGGGCGTGAAGTGGGGGAGCGTCGACTACCGCGTGCTGCCGACCGACGCGCCAGCGCACGTCGCTGCGGACAAGCTCAACAAGGACTTCGGCCCCGAGCAGTCCAGCGCCAACATCCTGCTGGTCGATGCCGACGCGGCCGACGTCGCGTCGTACACCTCCGCCGTCGAGGCCGTCCCAGGGATCCTCGGTGTCCAGCCGGTCGCGCAGGAGGACAACACGACGTTGATCCGCGCGTTCTGGGAGGGCAACAGCCAGTCCGAGGCGTCTCAGGAGCTCGTCAGGTCGCTGCGTGAGGTCGATCCCCCTGGTGGCACGGCTCTGGTCGGAGGACTCTCCGCCGACACCGTGGACCTGCTCGGCTCCATCGAGTCGCACCTGCCGTGGATGGGGCTCATCGTCATCGGCGTGATGATGGTGCTGCTGTTCATCGCCTTCGGCTCGCTGGTGCTGCCGCTCAAGGCCGTGCTCATGAACGCGATCTCGGTCACCGCGTCGTTCGGCGTGGTCACCTGGATCTTCGCCGAGGGCCACTTCGAGAACGCGCTCGGCTTCGAGTCGCAAGGGTTCCTGGACGCGACGCAGCCGATCCTGATGCTGGCGATCCTGTTCGGCCTGTCCATGGACTACGAGGTGTTCCTCCTGTCCCGCGTGCGGGAGCAGTACGACCGCACCGGTGACAACACCGGCTCCGTGGCCGTGGGCGTCCAGAAGACCGGTCGGATCATCACCAGTGCCGCGCTGCTTCTGGCGGTCGTCATCGGTGCTTTCTCGATCAGCGGCATCGTCTTCATGAAGATGATCGGGCTGGGCATGCTGATCGCGCTGCTGGTGGACGCGACGATCGTCCGGGCGCTGCTCGTCCCGGCGACGATGAAGCTGCTAGGCAATGCCAACTGGTGGGCCCCCGGGCCGATGCGCCGGTGGTGGGAGCGGTACGGGTTCCGGGAGGAGGAGGCTCCTGACAAGGAGCCGGTCCTGGTCCCTTAACGCCGGTCGAGCCGGGACGCTCGCGAAGCGAGCAACCGTGTCGAGACCAACCGCCGGCCCACAGCCCGTCTGATCCACAGACTGAGTGAGTCCGTCATGCGTGCTCACTCGACACGGGCTGACATGAGGTCATGCCCTGGGTCTACATCGTCGAGTGCAGCGACAAGAGCTTCTACACCGGAAGCACCTGGAATCTCGAGAATCGCCTCGTGAAGCACAACAACGGGACCGGTGCCCGATACACGGCCAAGCGTCGCCCCGTGCAGCTCATCTGGTGTGCGGAGTATGAACGTGTCGATGACGCTTTCACCATGGAGAAGCAGATCCAGGGCTGGTCGCGAGCGAAGCGGATCGCGCTCATCGAGGGACGCTTCGACGACCTACCAGTGTTGGCCAAACGGCGGTCCGGTGGCGACGGGGTCTGGTGGTTGACCCGCGCCGAACGAATGGTCGCCGAAGACGCCAAGGGCGAGTGACCGTCCCCGGGCTTGGCGCTTTGGCTGCCGGGGGGTCTCGGCACGCTTGCTCGCTTCGCTCACGACGCGGCTCGACCGGCGGATGGTCGCTTGCGTCCCGGCTCGACTGGCGGACTACCGTCCTCGTATGCGGATGTTTGTTGCCGTGGTGCCTCCCGACGGTGCGGTGGAGGATCTCGAGGAGTTCCTCGGGCCTCGTCGTGAGGCGGGGGTGGGGTTGCGGTGGACGGTGCGGGAGCAGTGGCACCTGACGCTGGCGTTCATGCCGGAGGTTGCGCCTCGGCATCTGGATGATCTCGTCGAGCGACTGGGGCGAGCGGCCTCACGTCGTACGCCGTTCTCGGTGACGCTGGCGGGTGGCGGGGCGTTCCCGAACCCGGGCCGCGCGAAGGTGCTGTACGCCGGGGTGGAGGCGGACGATGCGGAGGAGCTGCGTCGGCTTTCAGTAGGTGCGCGGGCCGCTGCGAACAAGGCGGGGGCTGAGGCGAGCGGCGGGCGCTTCCGTGCCCACCTGACGCTGGCTCGGAGCGGGCGGCCGTTCGAGGCGACTCGGTGGATGCGCGTGCTCGACGCCTACCGCGGACCGGGTTGGGAGGCGGACCGGATCGTCCTCATCGAGTCGCACCTGGGTGAGGGGCCACGGAAGCGTCCTCGCTACGAGGCCGTGGAGGAGTTCGCGCTGGGGCGGGCAGGGCTATCGTCGCGGTCATGAGAATCGCACTGCTCGGCACCGGCAGTGCCGGCCGCGCGCTGGCCACGGCGCTGGCACGCGGCGGCCACGATGTCGTCGTCGGAACCCGGTCGCCCGAGGCCACAGCTGCTCGAGACGACTGGCAGGGTGTCGACCTCCCGCTGCTCCCGTTGAGTGAGGTGGCTGCTGGAGCGGACCTGGTGGTCAACGTCACGAACGGGATGGCGAGCGTCGAGGCACTAGGTCAGCTCGGCTCCTCGCTGGACGGTCAGGTCATCCTGGATGTGGCGAACCCCTTGGACTTCTCACAGGGCTTCCCGCCGAGCCTCTCGGTCAAGGACACCGACTCGCTCGCGGAGCAGATCCAGCGCGCTTTCCCCGCTGCGCGGGTCGTGAAGTCGCTCAACACTGTCAACGGGGCGGTCATGCTCGACCCGATTCCGGGTACGACCATGTTCGTGGCCGGAGACGACGCCGAAGCCCGTGCGCTCGTGGTGGCGCTGCTGAGGGAGTTCGGTTGGGACGACGTGATCGAGTTCGACTCTCTGGATGCGGCGCGCGGGATGGAGATGTGGCTTCCACTCTGGGTGCGGCTGGTCGGGGTGCTCGGGACGCCGCGGTTCAACCTGGCCATCGTCCGGGAAACCCCCGCGTAACCACCCAGGGATAGGGTCGAGCCGTGCCGTACTTGCTTCGCGTCGAACTCCCGGATGTGCCCGGGTCGCTGGGTCGCGTCGCGACTGCCATCGGTGAGGCAGGGGGCGACATCGAGGCGATCGAGATCGTCGAGCACCGCCGTGACGGCACCGCAGTCGACGATGTGCTGCTGGAGACCGCCCCGGGCGTCATGCCCGACTCGATCGTCTCCGCGTGCAACCAGCTCGACGGCGTCCAGGTGCTCTACGTCTCGCGGTACGGCGCCGGCGGCAACCTCTTCCTCGATCTCGAAGCGGTCGAGGCCATGACGCAGGACCCGGTGACGGCGCTCGACCAGCTCGTGGAGCTTCTCCCGATGACCTTCCGCTCCGACTGGGCCGTTCGCGTGCAGCGCACCGGTGGCGGGATCAAGGTCGTGCACTCCACATCAGCAGCACCCGACATCGGCGACGACCAGGCCGACTGGTTCCCGATCAAGAAGGCGCGCAGGCTCGACGCTCCGGCGGCTTGGGACTCTCTGGTTGCGGCCGCCCAGGTGGAGTCCGAGGACGAGCTGGTGGCGTTCGGTCGGAGAGGCGGACCCGAGGTGCTCGACTCCGAGCTGGCTCGGCTGCACCACCTGACGGCGCTTGCGCTGTCGATCGCCCGGACCCGCTGACGCCACGCCGAAGTCCGGGCAGGGGGCTCCCGAATCGTGGTGATTGCAACTAGGGTCCCTCGGGACGACAGGTGACCTTGTCCGAGGCGAGGGCGTCGGACAGTCTCGAGGAAGGTCACGAGCAGTCCTGGAGGGGTCATAGTTCCCTGTCGTCTAGGGAAGACATGGGACAGCGTCGTTCTACTCCTAGGCACCTGACCGGGACCGCTGCAGCCACCGCTGCTCTGTTGGTCACCGCGGGCCTCGCCAGTGCTCCGGCCTCGTCGGCGGCCGCACCCGACCGCCTGCCGGATGGCCGGGTCGTGAAGTCCTTGGAGCGCGAGCTCGACCTGGACGTCGCTCGGCCGGGCAGCTCAGGTTCTCAGGCGTTCCTCCTCAAGCTGAGGACAGAACCCACGCAGCGGGCGTATGCGCGCAACCTCCGCGACGGCAAGGCGGCCGCGCGTGCCGCCGCCCGCGAGCAGTTGGACACGGTCGAAGCCAGTCAGGACCGGGTGACCGCGGCGCTGCCGCGCGGGTCCAAGGTCCTCTACAAGACGCACAGTGTCCTGACAGGCGTTGCTGTGCGCACCGACGCCAGCAACCTCCGTTCCCTCGAGCGGATCCCCGGCGTGACCGCGGTCTACCCGATCTCCCTGAAGGAACGGACCAACTCGTACGCCGTACCGCTCATCGGCGGCGACACGGCCTGGCAGACCTTCGGCAACCGCGGCGCGAACACCACCATCGCGATCATCGACACCGGCCTCGACTACACCCACGCGAACTTCGGGGGTCCCGGCACGGTGGGGGCCTACAACGCAGAGCACGCCGCTGAGGACGAGCCGGCCAACCCGGCGTACTTCCCGAGCGACAAGATCATCGGTGGGTACGACTTCGCAGGGGACGCCTACGACCCCGGTGCGTCCGAGGGCAGCCCCGCGCTGACACCGCAGCCGGACCCGAACCCGCTGGACTGCGACGGGCACGGCAGCCACGTCGGAGGCACGGCCGCTGGTCTCGGTGTGAACGCGAACGGCTCGACGTACGCCGGGCCGTATGACGAGACCACGCCGTTCGACTCGCTCAAGATCGGCCCCGGCGTCGCTCCGGCGGCCAAGCTCTACGCGCTTCGCGTCTTCGGCTGCGAAGGGAGCACCGACCTCTCGGGCGCAGCCATGGAGTGGGCAGCGGACCCCAACGGGGACGGTGTCACGTCCGACCACGTCGACGTCATCAACATGTCGCTCGGGTCGGACTTCGGCTCGCCCTTCGACGGCGACTCGATCCTGGTCAACGAGCTCAGCGAGCTCGGCATCTCGATGGTCCTCGCTTCGGGCAACGGAGGGGACCTCTTCGACATCGGCGGCGCTCCCGGCAATGCCGTCCGCTCCATCGCAGTGGCCAACAGTGTCGACGAGTACACCCAGCTCACCGCCCTCGAGATCACGGCACCAGCAGCCGTCGTCGGTGAGTACGGCTCCGACCGCTCGATCGCCTACGACTGGGCGAACGACCCCGACCTCGCGGGAGTGGTTGCGCGGGTCACCGACCCCACCAACCTCGAGGGGTGCAACCCTCTGAACCAGGCGGACGCGGCGGCCGTCAACGGCAAGATCGCGTGGGTCGAGTGGACGAACTTCAACGGCACCTTCCCGTGCGGATCAGTGGCGCGTGCGGGGAACCTCGCCGCTGCTGGTGCTATCGGGTTCATCTTCGCCACGGACACCGACGCCCCGGCGGCCGGCATCAACGGCAGCGAGACGATCCCCGGCGTCCTCATCACGGGCTCCGCTGCCGACACGCTCCGTCCTCAGCTGGGCAACGGGGTGACGGTCGGCGGGACCACCGCGGCGGCGTTCCCCCAGTTCGCCGCGGGTGACAACGACCTGGTCAACAACAGCTCCTCGCGCGGTGTCCGTGTCGAGGGCGGCGTGAAGCCGGACGTGTCGGCGATCGGCACCACAGTGTTCTCGACGGGCGTGGGCACCGGCTCCGAGGGCTCCAGCTTCTCAGGCACCTCGATGGCGGCTCCGATGGTCGCGGGCCTGTCCGCGCTGGTCGTCTCCGAGCACCCGGACTGGACGCCGGAGGAGGTCAAGGCCGACATCATGAACACCGCGGGTCAGGACCTCTTCACTGACCCGGACCACACCGGTGACAAGTACGCACCGAACCGGGTGGGTGCGGGCCGAGTCTCTGCGGTTCCCGCCCTTGAGAACGAAGTCCTCGCGTACGTGACCGACGACCCGGGTGCGGTGAGCGCCTCGTTCGGCCCGCTAGAGGTGACGGAGCAGACCACTCTCACTAAGACGATCAAGGTCGCGAACAAGAGCGGCTCGTCGGCGACGTACGACGTCTCCTATGAAGCCATCACGGAGATTCCCGGCGTCGAGTACGCGGTCGCCCCGACCTCGGTCACGGTGCCGGGTGGTGCCTCGACGACGGTGACCCTGACGCTCGAGATCGATCCTGCCCAGCTGACCAAGCGGATCGACCCGACCATGGACCTCCTGCAGGAGGACCTCCCTCGTGAGTTCCTCGCCGATGCCAGTGGTCGGGTCCTCTTCGCCAGCACGGGCAGTCGCCCGGACCTCCGGGTCCCGGTCTACTCGGCTCCCCGGCCCGCTTCTGAGATGACGCATCCGGCGACCCTGACCCTTCCGGCCGGCGCCACGCAGGTGGGCGCTCTGCCGCTGTCGGGCACGGGTGTGAACCAGGGAACGGGCAGTGAGTCGGTGCTGTCCATTGCCTCAGTGTTCGAGCTGCAGGGACAGAGCGGCCTTGCGCCGACCTGTACCGACGTGGTGACGACCGAGTGCGTGCACAACGAGCAGGAGCGCATGGCCGACCTCAAGTACGTCGGCAGCACGTCCGAGTTCTTCGGTTCCAACAAGATCAACGACGGACTCGCGTACTTCGCCATCGCGACCCACGGTCCGTGGCGGACGGCAGCGTCGGAGAACTCGTTCTCGATCCTGATGAACACCGACAACGACGCCGAGCCGGACTTCGAGACGTTCAACACGAGGTTCACTGACTCGGACACGTTGGTCTCGGCCACGTTCGACCTCGCGACCGGCGAGAACGTCGACGTACAGGCGATCAACGACTCCTGGCTCTTCGACTCGGGGGGCAACCCGGTGGACAAGCTCGACACGGCGTTGTTCGACAGCGACGTGATGGTGCTGCCGGTCTGGTTGAAAGCTCTCGGGCTTACCGCCGGAAACGCCGATATCGAGTACTCCGTGACTGCCTTCTCGAACCAGTCGAACGGCGAACCCGTCGACGTCATCGACGGCCTGACCCTCGACGCCACGCATCCTGGTATCGAGACGGGTTCGGGTGACGGCATCCTCTACGTCGACGCTGCCGGCCAGCAGATCCCGGTCACCCGCAACCTCGCCGACTACCAGGCGTCCGGGGGCGAGGGACTTCTGGTGGTCCACTATCACAACGGCGTCGGCCAGAAGGCGAAGGTCGTCCCGGTCAGCAGCCAGTCCGTCCCGACCAACGTGACACTCGGGCTCGCCCCGACGCCGGTGGTCGCAGGGCAGCAGGTGACAGCGACGGTCACGGTGGCGAACACCGAGAGCGTGGTCCCGACGGGTGAGGTCACGCTGCGCTCGGCCGGCGACGCCGTTCTGGGTACGGCGAACCTCGGTCCGGCCGGCACGGCGCAGATCACGTACATACCCAACGCGGCAGGCACGTTCGCCTTGCACGCGGAGTACGTCGGCAACTCGACGTACCTCCCGGGCGAGTCCGCTCCGCAGAACCTGACCGTGACCGCGCCCTTGTCTGCCATCACGCTCGGCCTCGTGCCGACCAGCGTGAAGGCAGGCGGTCTGGTCACCGCGACGGTAGTGGTGGATGACACCGCCGGACCCGTGCCGACGGGTGTGGTGACGGTGCGCACAAGCACGGGGACCACGCTCGGCTCGGGCGTGCTCGACGGAACCGGCCAGGCGGTGGTCACGTTCAGGCCGAAGCCGGCCGGTACGTACTCGGTGCTCGCTGACTACGCCGGCAACGCGACGTACGCCCCAGGCACGTCGAATGCGGTGGCGCTCACGGTGGCGAAGAACAAAGCCAGCGTGCTGCTACGGACGCCACGCCAGGTCGGTGCCGGAGTCAAGGGGTTCGCGACAATCAAGGTGCAGACCCTGAACGGGATCGTCCCCACCGGCAAGGTGCTTCTGAAGAAGGGCAAGAAGACGATCGGGTCCGCCATGCTCACCGCGGGCAAGGCCCGGGTCGCCTTCAAGTTCGCCAACGCAGGGACGGTGAAGCTCCGCGCCAAGTACGTCGGCGACGGTAACTACACGCGAGGCCGGTCGGTGATCAAGTCCGTCCGGATCGTCTAACCGGCGAGGATCCCTGCGACCGCGTCGGACCGGAAGAACGGTTCGACGCGGTCGCGGATCAGCTGCTCCAGACGACCGTCGGCGCGGGCAGCCTCGACCACAGGCGGGATGAAGGACTGCAGGTCGGCCACCAGGTCGGCCCGGTCGATGTCGAGCTCGTCGAGGAGCGTGTTCACCGGGTAGCTGCCGTACGCCGTGAAGAACGCGTCGATCAGCGCGTCGACCAGCCCCCCGACCGGCTCGGTCGCGGCGCCGGCGATCACGATCTCCTGGATCAGCGCGGCAACTCGGCGGACGTCATCCTGGCTGGCGATGGAGCTGAGGTCCGTCACCGGGCGACCGGCCTGCTGCTCCCAGACCTGCAGCACGGCGTCACGCAGCATCGGGTCGCGCAGCGTGTCCACCACGATCTTGTTGAGTCGGCGCATCGCGAAGACTGCGCCCTTGCCGGCCGTGTCGCCGAGCAGCTGCTCGAACTGCTTCTCGGTGGCGCCCATGACCTTGCCGGCGGCGCCCGCCCCGAGAGACATCAGCCCGCCGAGGCCGGGGATCTTCTCCGCCACGGCCTTGTTCGCGGAGAGCACGTCGTTGACGATGCGACCCACGAACCTTGACGCGAGGCTGGCGACGAGAGGGCTGTCGCTGAGCTCGTCGAGCATCCGCTCCACCAGCGGGGCCAGGGCCAGCACCTCGTCGACGATCTGCTCGACGTGGTCCTGAGCCACCAGGTCCTCAGCCGCGAACCGCTCGCCGGGTCCGGCGTACACGACATCTGCACCAGCCTCCACCAACGTGCTGGCTGCCGTGCTGGCCGGGACGCTCGCGAGCAGCTTGCGCACGACCCGCTTCACCTCGCCCGCGTCGACGAGGCCGCTGAGCGGCAGGTGCTCCGCGACGGCGAGTACGTCGTCCACGTCACGGGCGATCACGGCGTGCAACCGGTCACCGGTCACCTCGTCGAGGACGTACTGGACCGCTGCATCGAGGAGCTGGTCGGCAAGGGTGCGAGAAGGCATGGGCGCAAGCATAGATAGCCTCCTGGTTATGTCAGCGCTCGAGAACGTCTCCGAGATCTTCGACCCCTCCGACTGGCGGGCCGTGCCCGGCTTCGAGGACCTCACCGATCTGACCTATCACCGCGCGGTCGAGCACGGCACCGTGCGCATCGCCTTCGACCGCCCGGACGTCCTGAACGCCTTCCGTCCGCACACGGTCGACGAGCTGTTGCGCACCCTCGAGCACGCCCGCATGAGCGCCGATGTCGGCTGCGTGATCCTCACCGGTAACGGGCCGTCGGAGAAGAACGGGAAGTGGGCCTTCTGCACCGGCGGTGACCAGCGGATCCGCGGGAAGGCCGGCTACCAGTACGAGACCGAGGGACACGACGACGCAGGTGCACCGCCGAACCCCATCGACAAGGCCAAGCTCGCGCGGCTGCACATCCTCGAGTGCCAGCGGGTGATCCGCTTCATGCCGAAGATCGTGCTCTGTGTGGTGCCCGGGTGGGCAGCTGGCGGCGGGCACTCGCTGCACGTCGTCTCCGACCTCACCCTGGCGTCGCGTGAGCACGCCCGCTTCAAGCAGACCGATGCGGATGTCGGCTCGTTCGACGGCGGCTACGGGTCGGCGTACCTCGCTCGGCAGATCGGGCAGAAGTTCGCGCGCGAGATCTTCTTCCTTGCCGAGGAGTACGACGCCGAGACCATGCACCGGATGGGTGCGGTCAACCGCGTCGTCGCCCATGCCGACCTGGAGAAGGTCGCGCTGGAGTGGGGCCGGAAGATCAACGGAAAGTCGCCGACCGCCCAGCGCATGTTGAAGTACTCGTTCAACCTGCTCGACGACGGTCTCGTCGGCCAGCAGCTCTTCGCCGGCGAGACGACGCGGCTGGCCTACATGACCGACGAGGCCCAGGAGGGCCGGGACCAGTTTCTGGAGAAGCGTGAGCCGGACTGGTCGCCGTACCCCTGGTATTACTAGGCAACTACTGAATCCCGCATAACTGCAGGTCAGGTGGCCTGTCTGCGTGGCACATGCGTGGCAGGACCCGACCAGCGGCGCTGCGCAGCGGTT
>DATILB010000237.1:0-8991 GCA_035477015.1 Nocardioidaceae bacterium
GCGCACCTCTTCGGCCTCCTCCGGCTCCATCAGGCCGAGCAGCATCTCCGCGGTCTCCGACGGAAGGTCGAGGATCAGGTCTGCGGCGTCGTCGGGAGACATCTCCTCGAGGACGTCGGCGGCACGCTCCTTGTCCAGCTGGCTGAGGATCTCGACCTGGTCCTCCTCCGGCAGCTCCTCCAGCACGTTCGCGAGCCGCTCGTCGTCCAGGGCGGCCGCGATCTCACCACGCCGCTTCGCGGGCAGGTCGTGCAGCATGCTGGCGAGGTCGGCCGGCTTCATCTCCTCGAGCGCGGCCAGTAGATGTGTTGCGCCCTGGATGCCTTCGGCGATCGTGAAGCCCTCTACCTCGTCCCACTTCACGACATGCGTTTGCCCCTTGCGCCCGAACCGTTTGGCCCCCTCCTGCAGCGCTACGCGGTTGATGACCCAGTCGCGGCTGCGCTCCTGCTCCATCGCGACGTCGTACACCGTGCCTTCAACGCCGGTTTCCAGGACCCGCACCTTCCGGTCCAGCATCTCGCCGAACACGAGCGTCTCGCTGGGGCGCTGCTGGAAGCGGCGCATATTCACCAGGCCGGTGGTGATCACCTGGCCGCTGTCGACGTGGGTCACTCGCGTCATCGGCACGAAGATGCTGCGTCGGCCAAAGACCTCGACGACGAGTCCGAGCACCCGCGGCGGGCCCGCTGGTCGGAGGAGGCAGACGAGGTCGCGGACCCGGCCCACAAGGTCGCCCGCCGGGTCGAACACGGAGAGCCCTGCCAGGCGGGCGGCGAAGACTCGGTTCGGCTGCGTGCTCACGTTTTGAAAGGGTATAGGTCAGACTCCCCCCATGCTTCGCTATGACGTCGTCGACGTGTTCACGGATCGTCCTTTCGCCGGGAACCAGTTGGCGGTCGTGCACGGCGCCGAGGGCCTAGACGACGGCCAGCTGCTCGCTCTGGCGCGCGAGTTCCACTACTCCGAGACGACCTTCCCGTCGAAGGTGTCCACCGACGGCTACTCGGTCCGCATCTTCACGCCGGGAGGCGAGATCCCGTTTGCCGGCCACCCGACGCTCGGTACGGCGTGGGTGCTGCGCGAGGCGGGACTGCTGGGTGGGGAGGCGGTGGCCCAGACGTGCGGCGCCGGCGTCATCGACGTGCGCTTCGGGTCGGGGCTGGTGTCCCTGACGGCGCTCCCGGGTGACCTGGTGCCCTGCCCGCCCGCGGTCGCCGCGGCGGTCCTCGACGATCTCGGCCTGTCGCGCGAGACGCTGCTCTCTGCCTACTTCGGCGGCACCGGCCTCACCTTCCTGCACCTGCAGGTCCGCGACGAGGCGGTGACGGCCGCGCGGCTGCCGTTGAGACCGCTCGAGTCGTACCCCCTCGGCGAGCTCGGCCTCCGCGACCCGCTCGGCGGGATCGACCTGTACGCCGTCAGCGGCAACGCCGTACACGTCCGGATGTTCTCACCCGGCCTCTCCGTCCCGGAGGACCCGGCGACCGGGTCATCCGCCGCTGGGCTCGGGCTGGTGCTCGCCGCGTCGGGTGTCTTGTCGGAGGGCGGCGACTACGAGATCAGCCAGGGGGTCGAGATCGGGCGGCCGTCGACCCTGCACGGGTCGGTGCAGGCGTCGGGCGGCGTCGCGACCTCGGTTTCGGTGGCCGGAGCTGTGCAGCCGATCGCGTCGGGGCAGATCCGGGTTCCTGCCTGATCAGGCGACGCAGAACTCGTTTCCTTCGGGATCCAGCATGACGACGTGTCCCAGCGCGTCGTCGTAGTGCTCTTCGCGGACCTTCGTGGCGCCCGCGGTGAGGAGGTCCTCAACCTTGGCGCGGATGAGCCGTTCGCGTTCAGCCATGTCCCAGGGCGGCTCGCCGGCGACTCGGATGTCGAGGTGCAGCCGGTTCTTCGCCGTCTTGGGCTCCGGCACTCGGAGCCAGCCGATCGCCGGTCCCTTCCCCTCAGGGTCGATGATCGAGGCTCCATCCGGGTCGTCGTAGCCGGGCTCCAGGACGTAGCCGAGTGCGTGCGCCCAGAACTCCGCCAACCGCTGGGGATCCGCTGCATCACAGCCGAGGGTCCAATGAGTCGCCATCCTCGGAGGCTACGTGCAGCGGCACCCGTTCAGCGCGCGTCGGTGGGTGTCGTGGTGCAGACGGTCTCGAGGCTCATCGAGTACTCCGTGATCCCGCGTACGCCCGCCTCCGTGACGACGAATGCCTTGGACACGCCGCCGTCGTAGAAGCCGTCGGAGGTCCAGAAGAAGCCGCTCGCCCCGACTCCGGGCACGTCGTACTTCTTACCCAGCACCACCGCTTCGGAGTAGCCCGGGAGCGCGAGCCCGAGACTCGTGCAGTACTCGAGCGCGTGTGGCCAGTCCCGGTGGACACGACCGGTGCCAAACCAGTTCCAGATGGTCGTTGTGCGGAGGATTGACGACCGTCTCGCACTGATCTGTCGGAAGGTCCACCCGCGAGCACCCCTCGCAGGCGGGCGGGTCCGCTCGATCATCGGCCCGCACGCCAGTTCGCCCAGGCCTCGTCGACCACGGCCGGGTCACCGACCGCTCCGTCCCAGTCGCCGTTGCCCTTCCCGTAGAGGTGTGGTGCGTCCTGGCCGGCCAGCCGACGTCGGAACCAGCTGCGCTCGACCTCAGCCAGGTGCCGCACGAGCCCGAGCAGCGACATGGTCGACGGCGGCACAGAGCGCAGGGCGAGCTGCTCGGCGTCGAGGTCTGCGCACTTGAGCTCGAGGGTCAACCGGTAGCGACGGAGGTAGTCGTTGAGCGTCGCGCGCTCGTCGGTGTAGTCGACGGGCGGGAGCTCGCGGGGATCATCCGCAGGATCGAGCCACATGTCGTCGTACACGACCGCCTTGCTCCATCGCTCCATCACGGCATCGTATGAGGCAGGTCGAGGAAAGCCGTCCCCCTTTTAATCAGCTCGTTGGCGATGATCACCCGCTGGATCTCCGAGGTGCCCTCCCAGATCCGGTCGACGCGCACCTCGCGGTACATCCGCTCGACCGGGTAGGAGCGGTCGTAGCCCCGACCGCCGAAGATCTGCAGGCAGCGGTCCACGACCCGACCCGCCGCCTCGCTCGCGGACAGCTTGGCGATCGACGCCTTGGCGTGGATGGTCTTGCGGTCGGTGCCGTTGTCCGCCTCCCACGCGACCTGGTGTGTGTAGGCGCGGTTCACCGCGATGTCGACCGCGCAGTCCGCGAGCATCGCCTGGATCATCTGGAAGTCGCTGATCGGTACGCCGAACTGCTTGCGCTGGGTCGCCCAGTCGCGGGCCAGCTGCAGAGCGCGCTCGGCGACACCGACGGTGCGGGCGGCGATCATCAGCCGCTCGTCGGTGAACCAGTCCTTGGTCAGCTCGAAGCCCTGGCCGACCTCGCCGAGCACCGAGTCGGTCGGGACGAAGACGTTCTCGAACACGAACTCGGGATGCCCGTTCACAGCCGAGTGCATGAAGTGCGGCGTGCGGCTGATCCGGACGCCGGGCGTGTCCTTCTCGACGAAGAACAGCGTGGACTCGCCGTCAGGCATGACGTTGGCCTGGACGAGCAGGAAGTCGGCCACGTCGCCGCAGGTGACGAACCACTTCTCACCGTTGATCACCCAGCCGCCCTCGACCGGCACGGCCGTCGTGCTGATGGCTCCGGCATCGGACCCGGCCTCGGGCTCGGTGGTGGCGAAGGCGTCGAAGCGCTCGCCGCGCAGGATCGGCAGGAGGTACTTCTCACGCTGCTCAGGGGAGCCCAGCGCCAGCACGTTCGACGGCCGCCACGGGATGTCCCACAAGCAGTTGGTGACCTTGCCGAACTCCTCCTCGACGATCACCTGCTCGAGCAGCGTGAGCCCGGCGCCGCCCCACTCGACCGGCATGTTGATGCCGTAGACGCCGGCGTCCATCGCAGCCTGGGTGAGCTTGGCAACCGTCTCCTTGGGAAGCGGGCCGCCGTTGCGCTCGGCCTCGTCCTCGTACTCCATCAGCAGCTCGGCGTACGCCGCTGCGCGCTGCTTGAGCTCCTGCTGAGCGGGGGTGTAGGCGAAGTCCATCTCTTACTCCTGGTGCGTGACGATGCGGGCGTCGAGGGCGGTCGCCCCGGACGGAGTGACAAGCAGGGGGTTGATCTCGAGCTCGGCGATCTCGGGGTGCGCGGCGGCGTACCGACTGAGCTGGGCGACGACCTTCGCGGCGGCCGCGACGTCAACGGGTGGGCGGCCTCGGTGGGCGTCGAGCAGCGGAGCGGTGCGCAGCCGGCGCAGCATCAGAGTCGCCTCGGCCTCGTCGACCGGCGCCAAAGCGACCTGTACGTCGCGCAGCACCTCAGTCGCCGTACCGCCCATGCCGACGAGCACGGTGGGTCCGAAGCGCTCGTCCCAGCGGGCGCCGACGATCAGCTCGAGACCGTCGCGCAGGTCGGCCATCTCCTCGACCGAGAACGACGGCGGATTCAGGCTCGCCATCAGTCGGAAGTGGGCTTCCTCAAGGGCTTCAGGGGACGGGAGCCCCACGACCACTCCGCCGGCGTCGGACTTGTGCAGCAGGCCGAGTGCCTTGAGCACGTACGGCGCCCTCAGCTCGGCCGCTGCGGCCCGGAGCTCCCGCGCGCTGCGCACCTCACGTGCCTCGACGAACCCGATGCCCGCGGCCGCGAACTCCGAGCGGGACGCTGTGTAGTCGGTCGCCCTGACCGGGGTGCTCGGGGACGGCAGGAGCTCTACGGCTGCCGTGCGGGCCGGAATCGCAACGGCGGCAAGCGCAGCCGCTGCGTCCTCGATCGCTGCGAACACCGGGACCCCGCCGTCGGCGAGGATCCGGCAGGCCGGCGCGTCGGGAAAGATCGACTGCACTGCCACCGGCTTCCCTCCGGCCGCGTCGACGGCCATCTGCTTGGCGGCGGCGCACTCGGCCGGTCCGAGCCCAGTGAGCCCGTCCTCTCCGCTCGAGTAGCCGCCGAAGTAGCCGGTCATCAAGACCGCGTCGACGTCCTCGGCAGCCTGAAGCACGGCGAAGGCCCGCGCGTAGCTCTCCGGGTCCATCTCGCCGGCACCGGCGAGGTCCACCGGGTTGGCGGTGCTCGACTGTGCCCAGAGCGCTTCCCGTAGGGCCTGCTGGGTCTCGCCGGCCAGCGGGAGTACGTCGAGCCCGGCGGCCTCGGCGACGTCGCAGGCGACCACGCCGTGGCCACCGCCGTCGGTGAGTACGGCGACGCGGGGCCCACGCGGGGTGGCGTGCTGCCGGAGGGCGAGGAGGACGTCCGCGAGCTCACGCGGTGTGTGGACCTGGATCGCGCCGGCCACGCAGCAGGCGGCGCTGATGACAGCAGCGTCGCTGGTCAGCGACCCCGTGTGCGACTGGGCGCCCCGAGCAGCGGCCTGGCTGGCTCCGGCGGCAAGCACCACGACCGGCGTACCGGCATCGACGGCCGCGCGGGCGGCCTCGACGAAGCCACGCCCGTCCACGAAGTCCTCGACGTACACGGCGATGGCTGCGGTCGCGGGGTCGGTCGCGCAGGCACCGATCAGCTCGACGAGCGTGACGTCGGCCTGGTTGCCCAGCGACACGAACCGCGAGATACCCAGACCACGGGCGCTGAGGAGTCGGTCGAGCTCGATGGCGAGGTTGCCGCTCTGGCTGAGCAGCGCCACGTCGCCCGGAACGAAGGAGTTCGAGGACAGATAGGTCTCGGTCGTGTTGTCGACCATCCCGAGGCAGTTCGGCCCGACCAGGACAGCGCCCGCGTCGCGGACCCTGGCGATCAGGGCTGCCTCACGAGCTCGGCCCTCCTCGCCGGCCTCACCGAGCCCCGCCGTGATGGCGACGATCGCGCGAGCGCCCTTGGCGAGTACGCCGTCCACCGCCTCCTCGAAGCCCGACTCCGGTACGGCGATGACCGCTAGGTCAACAGGGCCTGCGAGCTCGTCGACCGAGGTCACGCACGGCTGGTCGAGCACCGTCCCGCCGCGTCGGTTGACCAGCTGGATCCGATGCCGCTCGCCTCCCCGCAGGGCCTGCAGGGCCACGGCGTTGCCCCACTTCGCAGGGTCGGCACTGGCCCCCACGACCGCGATGGAGGCCGGATCGAAGAGTGCGGTCAGGTCGCGCGTCCCAGAGCTTGTCACTGGGCGCATCACTGAGCCACCCGCAGTGCCTGGGCCGGGCAGACCTTGACGGCCTCGTGCGCGTGGTCGTGGTGTCCACCGGGCACGCTGCCGTCTCCGACGATGCCGGCGTAACCCCAGTCGTCGAGGTCGAGGAGGTCGGGGGCGGCCTGTTGACAGAGGCCGTACCCCTGGCAGGCGGTCGAGTCGAGGACGAGCTTCATGACATCTCCAGATGGTTGCGGGTGTAGCGGGGGAGCGGACCGAGGTCGGCGCACCGGGGACATGGGGAGTCGACGTGGGTGGCGACCTCGTCGGGGAACTCGCGGAGCAGTGAGGCCGCCATCCGCGCGGCAGCATCGACGAGCGCGCAGGCGCCGCGGCCGGGAACCCTCTGGGTCCAGCCGGCCATGCGCTCGAGGTCGGCGGGCGTGGTCGTGCCCAGGCGGAGCCCGTCGAGCACCTGGCCCATGCCCGCTGTCGCGTTGATGCAGACACCGCACTGGCGGGCGCTCTCCGCCGCTAGATACGTGACGCCGTCTGCGGCCGTGTCGACCGGGCAGTCGTCCGGGCCGATGAGCACGAAGGAGCCGCAGCCGAGGCCGCTGCCTGCGGCGCGGAAGGCGTCGTACTCGAGGGGCAGGTCCCAGGGCGACCTGAGCAGTCCACCGAAGAGACCGCCGACCATCGCACCTTGAAGGCCGGACGGGACGAGATCGCCGAGGGGCTGTCCGAACGGGACCTCGACCAGCACCGGATCGAGACCGGCACCCGACACGGTGGCGAGGAAGGTGTCCCCGGCATCTGCGTCGCGAGCGAGCAGCGCGACGTGGGCGAGAGTCTCGACGTTCTGCACGAGCGTCGGCAGTCCGCCAACGCCACGCTCGAACGGTCGGGGCGGCTTCGCAGTCGGCAGCGCGGGGCCACCGTCGATGGCGCGGACGAGTGCGGTCTCCTCGCCGGCGACGTACGCAGGCGGGACTCGGAACACGGACACCGGGACGTCCCAGAGGACCTCGGTCTCCTCGAGCGCGCGCAGTAGCGATCGCTCGGCGGTCTCGCTCGACACGTAGAGGACGGCTCGCTCCGCCGCGACCACTCTCGTCATCAGGCGCAGCCCGTCCAGCACCAGATGCGGGCGGTGCAGCATCAGGTAGCGGTCCTTCACCGAGGCCGGCTCGCCCTCCTCACCATTTGCCACAACGATGCGCGGTCCAGGCTGCTCGAGGACGGCGGCGAGCTTGCGGGCGATGGGGAAGGCCGCGCCGCCACGTCCGCGCAGCTCCCCGAGTCGCCCGGCGAGATCCGAAGAGTCGCGGTAGCCACCCTGCTCGACGTACTCGGCCGTGGTCTCGACGATGTACGGGTCCTCGCGCAGGAGCCGTCCTTGGACGCCGTCCCATGCGCGGACGTCGAACCTGCTCAGGGTCACGGTCATGACAGCCGGCTCTCCAGGATCACGATCGCCTCGGCCAGCCGACGCCGACGCTCGGCGGTCCGGTCGTACGCCGAGCCGGGCAGCCCGATGAGCATCCGGTCGTGCTCCAGGACGACGTGGGCGACGGCGAGCGCGAGCTCGGGGTCACCGTCCCGAGTCCCGTCGGCGACCGCCAGCGCGAGCTCGGCCACGCGGTCGAGGTAGCTCAGCCAACGCTTGCCGGTGCCGCGGAGGACCAGGTGCTCGACCTGGTCCTGCTCCGAACTGACCGACGAGTCAGACAGCACCGCGAGCAGCTCGGGGAGCGAGCGCTCGGGTTCCGGCGTGAGGCTGAGCCAGGCGGTCACGTCGTTCCTTCTCTCTTGACAGGCGGGGTGTGGTGATGGCAGGTTAGCAAACTAATTAGTCAGTCAGCCACCCCCAGTTTTCAGGAAGAACGGACGCTCCGGTGACGAACAAGACGACTCTGACTCGTGAGTCAACTGACAGTGAAGCCCCTGCGGCCATGCTGTCGCCCGGTCTGATCTCGCGTTACTACACGGACGCGCGGGTGGCCGAGGTCGAGCAGGAGCGGATCTGGAACTGCACTTGGCAACTCGTCGCCCACGTGACGGACCTGTCTGAGGTCGGCTCGCGCGTCGTCGGTCAGCTCGGCCGGACGGAGGTCGTCGTCGTCCGTACGGAGGCCGGTGAGATCAAGGCGCACGTCAACACCTGCCGCCACCGAGGCACCCGCCTCGTGTCCGAGCCGGGCCAGGAGAAGGCGCTGCGCTGTCCGTACCACGGCTGGACCTACCACCTCGACGGCGAGCTGGTCGGTGCTCCCGAGGGCCGCACGATCCCTTGCCTCGACAAGTCCAAGCTCTCGCTCTTCTCGGCGAGGACTGAGGTCTTCTGCGGGCTGGTCTTCGTCAACCTGGACCCTGACGCCGAGCCGCTCGCGCCCCAACTGGAAGGCATCAGGCCGATGCTGGAGCGCTACCTCGGGGACGAGATGGAGCCCTTCAGCAAGCACCGCATCCATGTCGACGACGCGGCCCACTGGCAGCCGTCGAACTGGAAGGTCGCGATGGACAACTACCTCGAGGGCTACCACGTGCCGGTCGCCCACCCCGGGCTGATGCGGCTGCTCGACTACAAGAACTACTCGGTGGAGACCAGCCCGGCGTACGCCGTCTACGAGGCGCCGCTGCGCGACAAGCCCTCGGACAACTGGGCGGAGCGGACCTACCAGCGGGTGGTCCGGCCGACGCCTGGGCTGGCCACGGAGGATGCGCGCATCTTCCGGTACATCGCGATTTACCCCAACACCGTCATCGACCTCTACCCGGACCATGTGCTGATCTGGAAGATGACTCCGCACGGCGTCGACAAGACGGGCGTGCCCGGCACCTACCTGCGACACAAGGACTCGGACCTCCGCACCCGGTTCGCGCAGAAGCTCAACCCC
>DATILB010000238.1:0-1823 GCA_035477015.1 Nocardioidaceae bacterium
GCCGACCCTGCGCGAGCGCGCACAGGAGACCGAGGATCTGCGTCGCATTCCCGACGACTCGATCAAGGCGCTCCAGGAGGCCGGCTTCTTCCGACTCCTGCAGCCGGCGCAGTGGGGTGGCTTCGAGGCCGATCCCGTCACCTTCTACACCGCCGTCCGCAACATCGCGAGCGCGTGTGGATCCACCGGCTGGGTCTCCGGCATCATCGGCGTCCACAACTGGCACCTCGCGCTGTTCGACCAGCAGGCGCAGGAGGACGTGTGGGGCCAGGACACCGACGTGCGGATCTCCTCGTCCTACGCGCCGATGGGTGCGGGCGAGGTCGTCGACGGCGGCTACAAGGTCAACGGCGCCTGGGCCTGGTCCTCGGGCTGTGACCACGCCAACTGGGTCGTGGTCGGCGGACCGGTCATCAAGGACGGCCGCCCGGTGGACTTCGGCAGCTTCCTGATCCCCCGCGAGGACTACCAGATCGACGACGTGTGGAACGTGGTCGGCCTGCGTGGCACCGGCAGCAACACCATCGTCGTCAAGGACGTCTTCGTGCCGCGGCACCGCTTCCTGAGCTTCAAGGCGATGAGCAACCTCACCGCGCCCGGTCTCGAGCAGAACACCGCGCCGGTCTACAAGATGCCGTGGGGCACCATCCATCCCACCACCATCTCGACCCCGATCGTCGGCATGGCCTACGGCGCCTACGACGCCCACGTCGAGCACCAGGGCAAGCGGGTGCGCGCCGCGTACGCAGGCGAGAAGGCCAAGGACGACCCGTTCTCCAAGGTCCGGATCGCCGAGGCTTCCAGCGACATCGACGCCGCCTGGCGCCAGCTCTCCGGCAACGTCGCCGACGAGTACGCGCTGCTGTTGGCCGGCCAGGAGGTGCCGATCGAGCTGCGTCTGCGGGCCCGTCGTGACCAGGTGCGCGCCACCGGCCGCGCGATCGCGTCGATCGACCTGCTCTTCGAGAACTCCGGTGCGACGGCGCTGGCGAACGGCACGCCGATCCAGCGCTTCTGGCGCGATGCGCACGCCGGCCGCGTGCACGCCGCCAACGACGCCGAGCGCGCCTACGTGATGTTCGGTGGCGCCGAGTTCGGTCTGCCGCTCACGGACACGATGGTCTGAGGCGGGGCGACGTGACAACAACGGAACAGGCCGAGATCACCTACGAGTCGACCTCGAAGTTCGCCCAGGTCCGTCCGGACCTCAAGCTGCACTACCACGAGGCAGGCGTCGGCAACGGTCCGACGATCGTGCTGCTGCACGGCGGCGGACCCGGCGCCTCCTCCTGGTCGAACTTCTCCAAGAACATCCCCGTGCTGGCCGAGAAGTTCCACGTGCTCGCGGTGGACCAGCCCGGCTACGGGCAATCGGACAAGCCGACCGAGCACCCGCAGTACTTCGTGCACAGCTCGTCCGCGCTCAAGGACCTGCTCGACACCCTCGAGATCACCGGGCGGGTGCACCTGCTCGGCAACTCGCTCGGTGGCGGCGCGGCCGTGCGGTTCGCGCTCGACTTCCCGGAGCGTGCCGGCCGGCTGGTGCTGATGGGCCCCGGCGGGCTGAGCGTCAACCTGTTCTCGCCCGACCCGACCGAGGGCGTCAAGAACCTCGGAAAGTTCAGCTTCCAGCCGACGCGGGAGAACCTCGAGGCCTTCCTGCGGATCATGGTCTTCGATCAGTCGCTGATCACCCCGGAGCTGGTCGAGGAGCGGTTCGCCGCGGCGAGCACCCCCGAGTCGTTGGCGGCCGCGAAGGCGATGGGCAAGTCCTTCGCCAGCGCCGACTTCGAGAAGGGCATGCTCTGGCGCGACGCGCACAA
>DATILB010000239.1:0-25645 GCA_035477015.1 Nocardioidaceae bacterium
GCGGCCGTCTTCCTCGGGGCGTCGCAGCTCTCCCAACGGCCCAACGTGTGGGGCACCCTGATCGCCTACTTCGCCCTCGCGTTCGGCATCCAGGGACTGGCCCTCTCCACGGCGTCCGCGTCGGTCTGGAGCCAGCCGATCTTCCAAGGTGTCTCGCTGATCGTCGCGGTCGCTGTAGCCAGCCGGCCCGTGGTCCGCAAGCTGCGCGACGCCAAGCTGGGCGATGCGAAGACGGTGGCCTGACGTGGCCAGCCAGGCACTCGCTGACCGAGTCGACCCGGGTACGCCGCTCCTGCGCGTGCGCAACCTGTCGAAGAGGTTCGGTTCGACCAAGGCGCTCGACGGTGTGGACCTCGACGTCCGAGCCGGTGAGATCCACGCTCTGATCGGCCAGAACGGCTGCGGGAAGTCGACACTGATCAAGGTGCTCGCCGGCTTCCACCAGCCTGACGAGGGCATGGAGATCGAGGTCGCCGGCCAGGCTGTCGAGCTGGCTCGCGCGGCGGACTCCCGCAGCGCCGGCTTCCGGTTCGTGCACCAGGACCTCGGGCTGGTCGACACCCTCAGCACGGTCGAGAACCTGATGCTGGGCCGTGAGCTCGCGACGGCGCGGGGTGGCCGCATCCGCTGGGACGACGAGTGTCGGGATGTGCAGCGCCGGATGGACGAGCTGGGCTACCGGTTCGACGTCACCAGCGCGGTCAGTGGCCTCGGCGCCGCCGAACGGACCGGCGTCGCGATCGCCCGCGCGCTCTGGGACTGGGAGAGCGCTCGAGTCCTGGTGGTGGACGAGCCCACCGCCTCCCTGCCTCGTGAGGAGGTGGCGATCCTCTTCGGAGCGCTCGAACGCGTGCGTGCAGCAGGGCTGGGCGTCATCTACGTGTCGCACCGGCTCGACGAGATCTTCGAGATCGGCGACCGGGTGACGGTGCTCCGGGACGGACGTCTGGTGGGCACCTGGAACATCAGCGACATCGACCAGGATGACCTCGTCAGGTCGATGATCGGCGACGAGCAGCTCCGCCCTCCGCACGACCGATCCACACCGATCACGAAGGCTGAGCCGGCCCTGAGCGTGACCGGCCTGAGAGGCGCTGTTGTCGACGGCGTGGACCTCGAGGTGCGTCGCGGCGAGGTGCTCGGCATCGCCGGTCTCACCGGCTCCGGCCGCGAGGAGATCCTGCCGCTTCTCTTCGGTCAGGCTGCCCGAGCGGGCGACGTACGGCTCGATGGCCGGCTCGTTCCGGCTCATCCCCGCGGTGCTATGCGCGCCGGTCTGGCGCTCGTCCCGGCCGACCGGCGCGGACAAGGCGCCGTCTTCGGCATGAGCATCGAACAGAACTGCGGCCTGACCGACCTGCGTCCCTTCGCGAAGCGGCTCGGCTTCCTGAGCCGGTCCCGGGAGAGAGGGGAGTGCGATCGCTGGATCCGACGGCTCGACGTACGCCCCGACCGGTCTGACGCGATCTTCGCGTCGCTGTCCGGGGGCAACCAGCAGAAGATCGTTCTTGCCAAGTGGCTCCGACGCCGACCCGCGGTGCTCCTGCTCGACGAGCCGAGCCAGGGCGTCGACGTCGGCGCCAAGGCGGTCATCCATGCGCTCGCCCGCCAGGTCGCTGCGGAGGGCGCAAGCGTCGTCATCGCATCGTCCGACGACAGCGAGCTCTGCGACACCTGCGACCGCGTGCTGGTCATGCGCGACGGCGGGATCGCGGGCGAAGTAGCGGGAGACGGCCTCACCACCGAGGAGCTCGGGCGTCTCCAGCTGGGACTGGCACCACGTGAACCCGCACCAACCCTGAATTCACTCACCAACAAGGAGCTCCGATGAATACACGGCAGCGCAGCCTGCGCATGTCACTCCTGGCGTTCGTGGCCTTCGCCCTGGTCGCGTGCGGCAGCTCAGAGGATCCCGGGTCGTCGACCCCCTCCGGCGACACGTCGGGGACGGCGGCAACCGCCCCGGCACCCCTGACGGAACCCCCGGCCCAGATCAACGTCAGCACGCCGTTGGCCGAGGCGCCGACCGTGGGTAAGACCTTCTTCTGGCTGCAGTGTGAGCTGCCCATCTGCGCGAAGATCGGCGAGGGCGTCAAGGCGGGGGTGGCCGCGGCCGGCTGGGAGCTCGAGACCCTCGTGTTCAAGGGCTCCGACCCGGGCGCCGGCGTGGAGTCCGCACTCCAGCGCAAGCCCGATGCCATCGGGATCACCGGTATCCCGTCCGCGGCGATCGAGTCGCAGCTCGCCGCGGCCGCAGCGGCAGGGATCCCGGTCGTCACCTGTGCGCCGGGTCCCGAGGCCCCGTCCGCGGAGACCTACTCGGCCATCTGCAGCCAGACCACCGGACCCGACGGCGAGAACCTCGCCAAGTGGGCGATCAAGGACTCGGGCGGCGACGCCCACATGGTGATGGTGACGATCCCCAGCTTCCCGGCGCTCCAGACGACGGTGGACGGGCTGAACGAGACCACCGCGAAGTACTGCCCCGACTGCTCGACCGGTGAGCTCGACGTCACGCTCGAGGACCTGGCCGGCGGCCAGGTCGCGTCCAAGCTGGTTGCCTACCTCCAGACCCACCCCGAGACCAACTACGTCGTCTTCAACTTCGGAGACCTCGAGATCGGCGTTCCCGAGGCGCTGAAGGCCGCCGGCTTCGAGGACAAGGTCAAGCTCATCGGCAACGGTGCCGGGCCGCAGCAGTTCCAGGGCGTCATCGACGGTGGCATGGATGTCGCATGGGTCGCCTACCCCGCGGTGTACTCGGGCTGGGAGATGGTCGACGCGGCGCTGCGCCTGGTCGGCGAGGGCAGCGTGCCCGACGGCTACCACGACGAGATCGCCGCCCTCCCGTCGTACATCGTGGACAACCCGGAAGCCGCCGAGGCGCTCGCGCCGTCGTTCGACTACCCCGGTCCGGCGGGCTACGAGGACCAGTTCAAGGAGCTGTGGCTCGTCGGCTAGCACCAAGACCGGAGGCGCCGGGCGACGTCCGGCGCCTCCGAGCCAGACCTCTTGTGGCAGCGGTCGCGAGGGCGTACATTTCGAACTGAATTCACTTTTGAGAGGTACCCGATGGAACTGATCGACCACCGAGCGTTCTTCATCGACGGCGCCTGGCGCGCCGCCCAGACCGACGATCGGTTCGCGATCGTCTCTCCGCGCTCCGAGCAGGTGATTGGCCACGTCCCCGCGGCCTCCAGGGCCGACATCGACGCAGCGGTGGCCGCGGCCAGGGCAGCGTTCGACACGGGGGAGTGGCCTCGCCTGTCGCCGGCGGAGCGCGCGGACTACCTCACCCGGATGGCCGACGCGGTCGCGAAGCGGCAGACGGAGCTCGCCAGTCTCATCACCGAAGAGCTCGGGTGCACGCTCTTCCTCTCCCAGGTCTACCAAGTGGTCTCCCCGGTCATGAGCCTCAACTACAACGCCGAGATCGGTCGCAGTCTCCAGACCTCGGAGGTCAGGATCAGCGACCTGGGGCCGCTGGCCGCGAGCTCCCAGGGCGGCAGCATCATCCCGATGGCCGGTGCCAGCCTGGTCGTGCAGGAGCCGGTCGGGGTGGTCGCCGCCTTCCCGGCGTACAACTTCGCGTTCCCCGCTGTCCCGCAGAAGGTGGCCCCGGCGCTGATCGCCGGCTGCACCGCGGTCGTCAAGGTAACCGAGCCCAACCCGCTGGCGACCTTCATCTACGGCGAGATCTGCGAGGAGGTCGGCCTGCCTCCCGGCGTGATCAACATCGTGGCCGCGCGTGGACCCGAGTCGGAGTACCTCGTCCGGCACCCCGGCGTGGACATGGTCAGCTTCACCGGCTCGGTCGGGACCGGCGCGCGCATCGCTGCCGCCTGCGGAGAGCTGATCCGCCCCTGCGTGCTCGAGCTCGGTGGGAAGTCCGCCGCGATCGTCCTGGAAGACGCGAAGATCGAGGACGTCCTGCCAGTCCTCATCGGCGCCAGCGCCGGCACCAACTCCGGCCAGAGCTGCGTCGCACTCACGCGGCTCGTGGTCCCCGCTTCGAGGTACGACGAGTACGCCGAAGCGCTGGTCGAGGGCTACCGGTCCCTGAAGATCGGTGACCCGATGGAGGCCGACACGGTCCTGGGGCCGCTGGTGACCGAGCGGCACCGCGAGCGGGTGGAGGAGTACGTCGAGCTGGCTCGCAAGGAGGGCGCGACGATCGCCACCGGCGGACGCCGGCCGGCCGGCCTGGACCGCGGCTGGTACTTCGAGCCGACGCTGGTCACCGACGCCGACAACTCGATGCGAGTGTCTCGCGAAGAGATCTTCGGTCCGGTCGCCTCGCTCATCGCCCACCACGGCGAGGACGACGCTGTCCGCATCGCCAACGACAACGAGCTCGGACTCTCGGGCGCGGTCTTCACCGCGGACGACGCGCACGGCTTCGACATCGCACGCCGGGTGCGCGCGGGCACGTTCTCCGTGAACACGTTCGCGGCCGACCTCGGCTCGCCCTTCGGTGGCTTCAAGAAGTCCGGCATCGGGCGCGAGCACGGACCGACGGCGTACAAGGAGTTCCTGCACACCAAGACGATCTCCGTCGACCCGAGCCGGAGCCTGCCGGAGTCCGTGACAGCAGGCGTCAGCCTCGGCACCGGCCCGGGGACCCACGCATGACAAGCGTCGAGGACCGGATCCTGATCGAGGACACGCTCTACCGCTACGCGTCCAGCATCGACTCGGCCAACCCGGACCAGCTCTGGGAGGTGCTGCACCCCGACCTGTGGGCGCAGTACGGCAACGCGGAGCCAGCCGAAGGAGCCGACGTCGTCATCGGCTGGATCCGCGAGGCGACGAAGAACTGCGAGTGGCAGCACCACCTGCTGAGCGTCTACCACGTCGACGTACAGGGGGACACCGCGACGGCGCTGGTCTACCACACGTCGTACCAGAAGTTCGCGGGCGACGACGACGTCTGCGTGCTGGTCGGCCGCTACCACGACGAGCTCGTGCGCCACGAGGGCAGCTGGAAGATCTCCCGCCTGGTCTTCGAGATCATGTGGGGCGAGCGTCGGACTGACACGGCGGGTTACCTCGAGTCCGTCGGTGGACGTGGCCCCAAGGTCCCGTCCTGGCCCTCGTGAGACGTCGATGACGGACGCGACCGCGGGCACCCCCGTGTCATCGGAGTTCCCTCACCTGTTCTCGCCCATCACGGTCGGGAGGCACCTGCTGCCGAACAGGCTCGTGGCCACCGCCGCGGGCTCCTCGATCATCAAGGACGGCGTCTCGCTCGACGAGGACCACGCGCACTACGTGCGACAGGCCCGTGGCGGAGTCGGACTCATCGTGACCGGCGCGATGATGGCCGACCCGGGCGGCGCGGCCCGCAAGCGTTACCTGGTCGAGCCGTACAGCGACCACGCGTTGTCCTCCCTGGCGAAGCGCGCCGACGCCGTGCACGCCGAGGGGACCAAGATCTTCGGCCAGCTCGCCCACCTCGGTCGCGAGCTGCTCGGTGGAGAGGTCGTCACGTGGCCGGTCGGCCCCTCGCCGATCCTCTCGCCGCGTGACGTCTTCCGGCCGCGTGAGCTCGAGGTCGAGGACATCGCCGCGATCGTCCGGTCCTTCGCGAGGTCGGCGCGCAACCTGGAGGTCGCCGGGTACGACGGCGTGGAGCTGCACGGCGCGCACGGCTACCTGATCGCACAGTTCATGTCACGCTCGGCGAACCAGCGGACCGACGCGTACGGCGGCGACCTGCGCAACCGCTTCAGGTTCCTCGACGACCTGATCCAGGCCATCCGGGAGAGCTGCTCCGCCGACTTCGCCCTCGGCGTACGCATCTCCGCGGAGGAGGAGATCCCCGACGGGATCGACACCGACGAGGCCTGTCGCTTCGCCGAGCTGATGGCGGCGACCGGAGCGGTCGACTACGTGAGCGTGACCCACGGGGTCCGGGGTGCCTACGTCAAGGACGGGACCCACCCGGACAAGGTCGCGGCGCCGTCCGCCGCGAGGGTCAAGGCGGCCAGCGGCCTTACGACGCTGGTCGCTCAGCGCATCCGGGACCCGCACACGGCGGAGGACGTGCTGCGGGCCGGCCAGGCCGATCTCATCGGCATGGCCCGTGGGCTGCTCGCCGATCCCGACCTCCCTCGCAAGGCCAAGGAGGGGCGCGTCGCGGAGATCCGCACCTGCCTCGGGATCAACCAGGACTGTCGCTCGTTCGACGAGCACCTGCACTGCGCGGTCAACGCCGAGATCGGTCGCTCGAGCGACGTGTTCACCCCCGCCGACCACCCGAAAGTCGTGTACGTCGCAGGCGGCGGCCCGGCCGGGCTTGAGACGGCCCGCGTGGCCGCGGAACGTGGTCACCGCGTGGTCCTCTTCGAGCGCGAGCGCCTCCTCGGCGGCCAGCTGAACGCCGCTGCCGCAGCCCCGCACCGCGGCACGCTGATCGATGTTGTGGACTACCTCTCAAGGGAGCTGAAGCGGCTGCGGGTCGACGTCAACCTGGGTGCGGAGATCGCGCTCGAGGACCTAGTCGAGATCGCCGGCGAGGCAGGGACCATCGTGGTCGCGACCGGCTCCGTTCCGATCGCCGCCCCCGCAGACCTCGGCACGACGGTCAGCGTCGAGTCGGTGCTGGACGGGACCACACCGCTCGCGGAGGGAAGCAGCGCGGTCGTCTTCGACGAGCGCGAGGGCTTCTGGCCGGCGTTCAGCGCCGCCGAGAAGCTCGCGCTGGCCGGCGTGCACGTCTCCTTCGTCACCCCTGCCCTCAGCATCGGCGCTCGGATCCCGCACGAGAGCCTGGGGCCGTTGCTGAAACGCCTCGACGCCGGGGGCGTCGACCTATTCCCAGGACACCGGGTCGAGCGAGCCGGTGACGACGTCCGACTGGTCGCCACCGTCGGCGGCCGGGCCACCGAGCTGAAACCGGAGCTCGTCGTGTGGAACGCCGGACGACGCAGTGTCGACGACCTCTACCGGGTGGGACGGCATCAGGTCGAGACGACGATGCACCTGGTCGGAGATGCCGTGTCACCACGCCGGATCGGTCACGCGATCCTCGAGGGCTACCGCGCCGGCGCTGCGGTCTGACCGGGCTCAGCCACCGACCTTCTCTTCGAGCACGAGGTGACTACATGACGTACGTGATCACGCAGGGCTGCTGCAACGACGCTTCGTGCGTGCCGGCCTGCCCGGTCAACTGCATCCATCCCACCCCTGACGAGCCCGGCTATGCCACCGCGGAGATGCTCTACATCGACCCCGACGGGTGCATCGACTGCGGCGCCTGCATGGACGTCTGCCCAGTGAAGGCGATCGAGCCCGACTTCGATCTGGCCGACGAGTTCCTTCCCTACCAGGAGCTCAACGCGCAGTACTTCCGTGACCCGGCGCACCAGGGCTACGCCACGACGCCGGTCACGACGCACGTCCGACCTGAGTGGAGCGGGCACGGCACCCTGCAGGTGGCCATCGTCGGCTCGGGGCCGGCTGCGAGCTACGCCGCGGAGGAGCTCCTCGGCCGACGCGGTCTCGAGGTGCGGGTCGACATGTTCGAGCGGCTGACGACCCCATGGGGGCTCGTCCGGTCCGGCGTTGCTCCCGATCACCAGGGCACGAAGGCGGCGGCGGACGAGTTCTACCGAACTGCTCGCCACGAGCGCCTTCGGCTCTTCCTCGACGTCGAGGTGGGCTCGACGATCAGCCACGAGGAGCTCTCGTCCCGCTACCACGCGGTGATCTACGCGGTCGGTGCCATGAGCGACCGGCGCCTCGGCATTCCGGGTGAGGACCTGCCGGGCAGCCACTCCGCGACCGAGTTCGTGGCCTGGTACAACGGTCATCCCGACTACGCCGACCGGGTTTTCGACCTGTCCGGCGACCGGGCGGTCGTCATCGGCAACGGCAACGTGGCCCTCGATGTGGCCCGGATCCTGCTCAGTGACGTCGAGGCCCTTCGCCGTACCGACATTGCGGACCACGCCCTCGATCAGCTCGCCGAAAGCCGGATCCGGGAGGTCGTCGTCGTGGGCAGGCGCGGGCCGGCCCAAGCATCGTTCACGACTCCCGAGCTGCTCGGTCTGGCCGCCGCGGTCGATCTGCACGTCGAGCCCGAGGAGCTCGAGATCGACGAGGCTACGCGCGCGTGGTCGCAAGGCAACGACGCGGCGATGGCGCTGTACAAGGCCCGGCTGGTTGCCGAGCTTGCCGTGGCGACAACCGGGTCCCCTCGTGCGCGCCTGCGCTTCCTGCTCTCGCCGACGGAGATCCTCGGGGACGACCGGGTCGAGGGGGTGCGGCTCGCGCGCAACACGCTGGTCCTGAAGGACGGCGCCGTGGTTGCCCGCGCGACCGAGGAGGCGGAGGTGATCCCCTGTGACCTGCTGCTCAGGTCGGTCGGCTACCGGGGGACCGCGATCCCCGGCCTGCCCTTCGAGGAGGGTCGTGGCGTGCTGCCGAACGTGGACGGCCGAGTCGTCCAACTGGGTTCACTCGAGCCGGTCGTCGGCGTGTACGCCGCCGGCTGGGTCAAGCGCGGGCCGTCCGGCGTGATCGGGACGAACAAGCACTGCGCTCGCCAGAGCGTGGACGCGCTGCTGGCGGACTGGCAGGCCGGCCTTCTGACGGTCGGCACGCCTGAGCGCGACGTCGTCGAGCTGCTGCCCGGTCACCTGGACCTCGCCGCCTGGAAGACGATCGACGACCACGAGCGGGCTGCCGGCCGCGCCGCGTTGCGCCCGCGGGTGAAGCTGGTCAACCGGCACCGGATGCTGGACGTGGCGGCCGGTCGCACCGGCTAGCGGGTTCAGGCGTGAGGGAACTCGAGCTCGGGGGTGCGGCAGATGAGCAGCCGTCGGCAGCGAGTGGTTTCGGCATCGATCAGGGCAGACGCGTTGAAGGACGCCTCGAACGAGCCGTCGCGCGTCGTACGCCCGAGCACGAGCTCTACGTCGCCGGCACGGGCGCCTTCGGTGACGTGGTGGACCAGCACGCTCTGCTCGCGCTGGTCGAGGTAGGCCACGAGCCCGGCACGGTCCCCGACGAACTCGGCCGCCTGCCCCTCTCCCTTGGAGAACTGCACCGACATCTTGAAGTCGTCGGTGATCAGGTCGAGCACGCCCTCGGGGGAGTCGGAGTCCATGATTGCGAACCAGCGCTCGAGGAAGGGCGTGGCGGTCATCAGTCCTCCACCAGGTGGTGCTCGAGGTCGAAGGTCACCTGGTAGCTCGCGATGAGTCCATCGGTTCCGAGGCGTACGCCGGACAGGAAGCGCCCCGTTGTGACGCCGCCCTCTGTGACCTTCCCGTAGAAGAACTCGACGTCGCTATCGCGCGACTGGCGCAGGCCGACGTGCGCTCGGTCAGGCACGCCCCGGCCGGAGAGGTAGCGCTCCATCTCTGCACGACCCTCGCCCCGCCTGGTGCCGGAGGGCAGCACCATGACGAAGCGCACCTTCTCGCTGAGCATGCCCAGGGCGTCGTCGATCCGCCCTTCGTCGATGGCGCGGTAGTACTGCGCAAGAGTAGTCTCTGTCACAGAACTGAACTTAGTTCAAGAGCCTGGAAATGTCGAGACCAGCGGTTGCGGTCTGGCGGGACCTCCTCTAAATTGAACTTAAGTCAGTTCAGTTAGGAACGAACCTCGGAGTCGAGGAGGGTGCATGGACCAGCTACTCATCACCGTGCTGAGCGGTGTCGCCAACGGTGCCGTCTACGGTCTCGTCGGCCTGGGGCTGGTGATCATCTTCCAGTCGACCGACGTGATGAACTTCGCGATGGCGGCGATGGCGACGACAGCCAGCTACCTCGCACTGAGCATGCACAACGCCGGCCTCGCCTTGGCTGTGGCCATGGTGCTCGCGGTGGGCCTCGCGTCCGCCTTCGGGCTCGCGGTCCGCGAGGTGCTGATCCGGCCGCTCGGTGACGGACGGCTCTTCGCAGCGCTGGTCGTCACCATGGGCGTGGCCATCAGCACCGAGCACTTCGTCGGGCAGCACTGGGGCGAGCAGCCCAAGTCGTTCCCGCGCCTGGTCGACGGCAGTGTCGCGATCGGCGGCTCGCGGATCAACACGCAGGACCTGCTCATCATCGGCGTCGCCGTGGTGGCCATGGCCGGCGTCGCCTTCCTGTTCACGCGTACGCCGCTCGGCTCGGCCATGCGCGCGGTCGCCGAGTCGTCGGAGACCGCGGCCGTGTTGGGCATCAACTCCCAGAAGGTCGCGCGCATCGCCTGGGCGCTCGGCGTCGGGCTCGCCACGCTCGGCGTCCTCCTCTACGCGCCCAATGCCGGGCTGACTCCGGTGGTGCTCGCGCCGGTGCTCTTCCGCGCCTTCGCCGGAATCCTCCTCGGCGGGCTGACCAGCATGACCGGCGCAGTCGTCGGGGGACTGGTGATCGGCGTCCTGGACAACCTCGCCGCGACGTACGTCTCCGCGAGCTTCCGCGACACCTTCGTGTTCTCCATCGCGGTGCTGGTGCTGCTGGTGCGTCCCCAAGGCATGTTCGGTCGCCAGGCCTTCGTGAGGGTGTGACCGATGACCACCGCGACCACCACTCCCGCCATCGAAGGAAACCAGCCAGTGCCGCAAACCTCACCTCCCGAGCCTGGAGCGTCCGTCGGCTGGCCCTGGCACCGCGCCTGGTCCTGGCTGCGTCTGCTGTCCGGACCGCTGGCCGCGGTCGTCGCCATCCTGGTGCTGATGTCCGGGGCGGTCCCGGTCTACACCGAGTTCACCATCGGCCTGGGAGCCGTCTATGCGCTGATGGTGCTGTCGCTCAGCATGCTCGCGTCCTGGACCGGCATCTGGTCGATCGGCCATCCAGCGCTGCTCGCCATCGGTGCGTACGCCGTGGCCTACGGCTCGTCGCATGGCTGGTCGCTGCAGCTGACGATCGTGCTCACGCTCGCCGCCTGCGCCGTGATCGGTGGCTTCCTGGGGTTCGTCGGCTCGCGCTTCTCGGTCCTGTACGTCGCCCTGCTGACCCTCGCCTTCACGCTCGTCTGCCTCGAGATCGTCAACGTCTGGCAGGACGTGACCAACGGCGACCAGGGCGTTCCCGTCAACACGATCTCCACACCCTTCGGCGACCTCTTCCCCTCGTCGCCCGAGGCGATCTACCTGGTGATCGGCACCCTCGGTCTCTGCCTGGCCGCCGCTGAGGCGGTACGACGCTCGTCGATCCGGATGCGTCTGGTGGCGGCGAAGACGCACCCGGTGGTAGCCCGCACCATCGGCATCGCCCCCGAGGCTCAGTCTGCCCTCGGGTTCGCCGCGAGCGGAGCGGTCGCGGGGCTGGCCGGCGTCATGCTCGGTCTCGTCTCCGGCTTCGTCAGCCCCGAAACGTTCTCCCTCGTGCTGGCGGTCAACTTGATCGCCGCCACCGTGCTGGGTGGCACCGGCAGCCTGATCGGGGCCGTCGTGGGCGGTGCCTTCCTGGCCTACGCGCCTAGCGTGGCCTCGTCGATCTCGGTCGACCAGCCCTACCTGCTCGGCGGCCTCCTGATCCTGTCGTTGATCTTCCTGCCCGAGGGTGTTGTGCCGACCCTCACTGGTCGCCTCGACCGGTGGACCGGCTTCACCGAGCGTCTCGAGCGCCGCAAGGAGCGGGCGTTGGCGGCGACCGGGTCCGAGACCGTGGCCCCCACCTTCCCGAAGGAACCCGGGTCGACGCTGGCCGAGGTGCAAGGGCTCGGCGTTCGCTTCGGTGGTCTGCGCGCGGTGCACGGCGTCGACCTCACCCTGGTGCCGGGCGAGGTGCTGGGCATCATCGGCCCCAACGGCGCCGGAAAGACCACGTTCGTCAACGCGCTCTCCGGCATCGCCGGCGGTGCCGCCGTGGAGGGCAGCATCGTGCTCGAGGGCAAGGAGCTGCGCAAGGTCCGCCCGACCCGGCGCAGGGCCCGGGGCCTCGGCCGCACCTTCCAGCACGCCGAGCTCTTCCCCGAGCTGTCAGTGGCCGAGAACGTGCTCGTCGTCAAGCGGTGGGCCACGACGGCCGACCACCGCCAAGCACAGCGGCTGCTGGCTTCAGTCGGGCTCACCGGCGTTGCGCACCGCCGTCCCGCAGACCTGTCGTTCGGACCTCAGAAGCGCATCGACCTCGCCCGCGCGGTGACCGAGTCGCCTCGCCTGCTCATCCTCGACGAGCCGTTCGGCGGTCTCGACTCGGAGGAGCGCTCGTTCCTCGCCGCGCACATCAGGCGGATGCGCGACGACGGGGTATGCGTGGTCATCATCGACCACGTCCTCGACGATCTCTTCGCCGTGGCCGACCGCGTGGTGGCCTTCGACTTCGGCCAGCTGATCGCCGAGGGCAGCCCCGAGACGATCCTGCAGGACCCGACCGTTCGCAGCTCGTACCTCGGCGAGGTCGATCTCGCGTCGCCCGCGAGCCAGGCGAGCGACGGCCAGAGCATCGTGCTGTCGCTCGAGAGCGTGGCTCATCGGTACGGCGGCGTGCGTGCTCTCCAGGACGTCAACCTCTCGGTCGCGAAGGGCACCGTCCTGGGTGTGGTCGGGACCAACGGGGCCGGCAAGAGCACCTTGGGTCGCATCCTGCACGGCTCCCTCAAGCCCAGCGACGGCGCGCGTACCTCGAACGCACGCATCAGCCTCGTGCCCGAAGGGCGCGCCCTCTTCAAGACCCTGTCGGTGCGGGAGAACCTCGAGGTGGCGGCTTACGCCAGTGGCATCGGACGAGCCCACATGAAGCTGCGTCTGGCCGAGCTGACCGAGTGGCTGCCAGAACGCGTGCGTACGCGTATGGAGATCTCGGCCGGCGCACTCTCCGGCGGCGAGCAGCAGCTCGTCGCGATCGCGCGGGCGCTGATGGCCGAGCCCGAGGTGCTCATCCTCGACGAGCCGGCCCTCGGGCTCTCGCCGGTGATGGTGAACGAGGTCTTCTCGCAGATCAACCTGCTGGCGAAGGATGGCATCACCACGGTGATCCTCGACCAGTCGCTCAACAGAGCGCTGCAGACCTGCTCCGAGGTGGTCGTCCTCAGGCAGGGCGAGATCGTCGCCCGCGGCAACGCGAGCATCGACGGCTTCGCACACGAGGCCGAGCACGCCTACTTCGGGCAGACACCGGAGATCCTGGTGGAGGAGGGACTGTGAACGCCCAGCCCTGGCCCGAGGCGGACGCGTCCGTGCTGGCTCCCGTCGCGGAGCACGAGGACCTGCGCAAGGTGATGCGCGACATCCTGCAGACGCATGCGTCGCACGAGCAGGTCCGCAGCTCGGTCGAGACGCCTCAGGGCTACTCCGCGGACCTGTGGACCTTGCTAAACGAGGAGATGAGCGTCAGCTCGCTGGCGGTCCCCGAGGATCGCGGAGGGTTGGGCTTCGGCGTGAGCGAACTGGCCGTCGTACTCGAGGAGGGCGGCCGAGCCCTGCTCCCGGAGCCACTCCTGCTGTCGGGCGTGCTCGGTGCTCGGGCGGTCCTCGCGGCTCCGGCCGGCAACGTCCCTGCCGACCTAGTGAGCGGAGTGCTCGCCGGCACACTCGTGACCAGCGTGACGCTCGGGGCGACCACTCTCACCGTTGAGGACGGGACCGTCTCCGGACGCGTCGACCGGGTCCTGTACGGCGCCACGGCCGACCTGCTCGTCGTACCCGCCGAGACCTGCCTCTACCTGGTGGACCTCCGCCATGCGGCCGTCCGCACCCCGCTGGAGGTGCTCGACCTCACCCGCAGGCAGGCGCGGCTCGAGCTCGATTCCGCGCCGGCGTACCTGATCGCCGGACCCGGCGACCTCGAGGCCGTCCGCGGGGAACTGGGCGCCCTCTCCGCCATCGGCCTCGCCGCCGAGCACGTCGGCATGATCGACGTGATGCTGGAGCTGACGCGCAAGTACGCCGGCCAACGGCACCAGTTCGGCCGACCACTGTCCTCCTTCCAGGTGATCAAGCACCGGCTCGCCGACCTGCTCATCGACCTCGAGCGGGCGCGGTCAGCGGCACGCTATGCCGCGGCCGTCTTCGACCAGGACCCTGCCGCCGCAGCACTTCCCGCGGCCGTCGCCGGCGCGATCTGCACCGATGCCGTCATCAAGGCTGCGGCCGAGACCGTGCAGCTGCATGGAGGCGTCGGGTTCACCTGGGAGCACGCCGCGCACTTCTACGTCCGAAGGGCCCTCGGCGACGAAGCCGTGTTCGGTCCTTCCCGGACGCATCGAGCCCGCATCGCCGAGCTGCTCGGGATCTGAGCCATACCCAAACTGACGTGGTCAACGACGACCCTCACTCGCACCCGAAGACGGAGGGTCACATGGAGACACTGGGAAGACTGCTGATCGGCGGGAGCGTAGCCGCACGGTCAGGGATCTCGCTGGGCGCTGAGCTGGTCCGGATCGGCCTCGGCCGGTCCGAGCTGACTGCTCCGCGGGCCGATCACCGGTTCCGGGATCCGGCCTGGACCGAGAACCTCTACTACCGGCGCCTCCTGCAGGTCTACCTGGCTTGGAGCCGGGCCGTCGAGACGCTCGTGGAGAGCGCCGAGGCCGACGACTGGGCTCGAGCCGCGAAGGCTCGCTTCCTGCTCGGCATCCTCACCACTGCTGCTGCGCCGACGAACTTCCTCGCCGGCAATCCCGCTGCACTCAAGCGCGCCTTCGAGACGGGCGGGACCAGCCTGGTGCGTGGTGCTCGCAACTGGGCCACGGACGTGGCGACCAACGGTGGCATGCCCTCCATGGTGAAGAAGGGCTCGCTGAAGGTCGGCGAGCACCTGGCGCTGAGCCCCGGGGGAGTCGTGAGCCGGGACGAGGTGGCGGAGCTCATCCAGTACGCCCCCACGACCGAGCAGGTCCACGAGCGTCCGGTCCTCGTCGTGCCGCCGCCCATCGGGCGCTACTACTTCCTAGACCTCGCGCCGGGACGCAGCTTCGTCGAGTACGCCACCGGCCGCGGCCTCCAGACCTTCATGCTCAGCTGGCGCAACCCGTCGTCCGAGCAGTCCGACTGGGACCTCGACACCTACGCCGCCCGCATCGCCACCGCGATCGAGGAGGTGCGCGACGTCACCGGCTCGGACGACGTGAACATCATGAGCTTCTGCGCAGGCGGCATTATGACGGCCGGCGTGCTGAGCCGTCTCGCCGCGACGGGGGAGTCGCCCGTCCACAGCGTGGCGTTCGCCGTGACCCTGCTCGACTTCGGGATGTCGGCACCGATCGGCGCCTTCAGCTCCGCGAAGCTCTTGGCGCTCGCCCGCTGGAACTCGCGTCGCGAGGGGGTCATCACCGCACGCAACATGGGCTCGGTCTTCAGCTGGATGCGTCCCAACGACCTGGTGTGGAACTACTGGGTCAACAACTACCTGATGGGCAACGACCCGCCCGAGTTCGACATCTTGTCGTGGAACGCGGACGGCACGAATGTGCCGGCGACCCTGCATGGCCAGTTCCTGGACATCTTCGAGCACAACCCGCTCGTCCATCCTCAGGGCATGACCTGCCTGGGCAGCCCGATCGACCTGGCCAGCATCACGGTGCCGGCCTTCGTGGCCGGTGCGATCAACGACCACCTGACGCCGTGGCGCGGGACCTACCGGACCGTGCAGCTGCTCGGTGGCGAGACGGAGTTCGTCCTCAGCAACGCGGGCCACATCGCGAGCCTGGTCAACCCGCCCGGGAACCCGAACGCGACCTACTTCACCGGGCCCACGGACGGGCGGCAGCCTCCCGAGGAGTGGTTGAGCGGAGCCGAGAAGCGGTCGGGCTCCTGGTGGGAGCCGTGGGCGGAGTGGAACGTGGTTCGGTCGGGCCGGCTCGTGCCGGCACCTCGAACGCTCGGTGGTGCCGCGCACTCGGTGCTGGGGCCAGCCCCGGGCGCCTACGTGCGTGACGAGGTGCCCGCATGAGCCAGGTCTTCGAACGGCCGGAGGTCGCCGGCGTCCGTCTCGGCGACGAGCTGGACTGGGACTCACTCGCCGCGTATCTCCGCCAGAACCTGCCCGGGCTCCACGGCGACTTCTCGGTGCAGCAGTTCCCCAACGGCTCGGCCAACCTCACCTACCTCGTCCGCTTCGGCGACCAGCCCCTCGTCGTACGACGACCGCCGTTCGGCGTCATCGCCACCGCAGCCCACGACATGCGTCGGGAGCACAAGGTGCTCTCCCGTCTGCACGCGGCTTACCCGCGAGCACCGCTCGGGCTGCTCTACTGCGCCGACGAGTCCGTGATCGGTGCGCACTTCCTGGTCTCGGAGTATCGCTCCGGCGTCGTGGTCTGGGACCACGTTCCCCAGGTGCTCGACGTGGGCTCGGATGCCGGTCGTCGCATCGGGCTGGCCGTGGTCGATGCCCTGGCGGACCTGCACCTCGTCGACGCCGCGGCGTGCGGACTGGGTGACCTCGGCCGTCCTGACGGCTACCTCGAGCGACAGGTGCGGGGGTGGCAGGGACGCTGGGAGGCGGTGGCCCTCGAGGGCCGCGGCACCCTTGACCGAGTCGGTGAGCGGTTGGCTCAGCACCGGCCCGAGTCGGGGCAACCCGCTTTGGTGCACAACGACTTCAAGGTCGACAACTGCCAGTTCGCGCCGGGGGCTCCGGAGGTCGTCACCTCGGTCTTCGACTGGGACATGGCCACTCTCGGCGACCCGCTCACCGATCTCGGGACCTTGCTGAACTACTGGCCCGACGGGCCGACCCCCGCCGACGCGGTGCCCGGCCTCGAGCGCCTCTGCCTTCCCACCCGTGACGAGGTCGTGGCTCGCTACGCCCTGCGATCCGGGCAGACCCTGATCCGGAGCGACGTCGCGTGGTACGAGGCGTTCGGCTGCTGGAAGACCGCGATCATCCTGCAGCAGCTGTATGTCCGCCATCTCCGCGGTGAGTCGGCGGACGACCGTCAAGCCGCCCGCGGCGAGCAGGTCCTCCGGATCGCCGACCGCGCCCTTGCCCTCGCCGAGACCCTCGGCTGACTTCCCAGAAGGAACCCACGTATGACGATCGACCTGACCCCCGACCCCTTTGTTGCCGAGCTAGCCGCCCGAACCGCTGCGTTCGTGCGCTCGGCGGTCGCCCCGGAGGAAGCCCAGCTGGCGGGGGTGGCAGCCGCGGGCGGCGAGCCGATGCGCCTCCGACTGCAGCAGGCTGCCCGCGACGCGGGAGTGTTCGCTCCTCATGTTGCGGTCGAGTACGGCGGGCACGCGCTCGACATGCGCGGACGCGCAGTGGTCTTCGAGGAGGCCGGCTGGTCGCTCTTCGGTCCGCTGGCGCTCAACATCGCCGCACCCGACGAGGGCAACATGCACCTCCTCGAAGCCGTCGCGACGCCGGAACAGAGGGAGAAGTACCTCAGGCCCCTCGCCACCGGGCAGGTCAGGTCCTGCTTCGCGATGACCGAGCCGGCGCCGGGCGCAGGGTCCGACCCCGCCGCGCTCGCGACGGTCGCCACCGCCACCCAGGGCGGCTGGCTGGTCAACGGCCGCAAGTGGTTCATCACCGGGGCCGACGGTGCGGCGTACACGATCTGCATGGCGCGCACCTCGGGACAGCCGGGTGACCGTGGCGGCGCCACGATGTTCCTCATCGACACAGACACCCCTGGGCTGCGCATCACCCGGCACATCGACACACTCGACGAGGGCTTTTTCGGCGGGCACTGCGAGTTGGAGCTCGAGGACGTCTTCGTCACGGAGGAGTCCGTCCTGGGTGCGGTCGACAAAGGCTTCGAGTACGCCCAGGTCCGGCTGGCGCCGGCGCGTCTCACACACTGCATGCGTTGGCTCGGGATCGCCCGGCACGCGCAGGAGATCGCGGTGACCCGTGCCGCGGAGCGCCAGCTCTTCGGCTCACGCCTCGGTGACCTGGGCATGGCCCAGGCGATGATCGCGGACTCCGAGATCGACATTGCGGCGTCGCGACTCCTGATCTGGCAGGCCTGCACCGAGCTCGACCAAGGCCGGAGCGCGTCCCAGTCGAGCTCGATCGCCAAGACCTTCGTCGCCGAGGCGGTCGGTCGCGTCGTCGACCGCTCACTGCAGATCTGCGGAGCGCTCGGTGTCTCCGGCGACGTTCTGCTGTCACGGTTCTACCGGGAGGTCCGGCCGTTCCGCATCTATGACGGGTCGTCCGAGACGCATCGGTGGGCGATCGCCAAGCGGCGGCTCCGGGAGGCGGTGACCGCAGGTGAGTGACCTGCTTTCAGCGCCCAGCGTCCTCTCCTACGACTGGCTGCCTCAGTCCGTGGGCCAGCATCTCGGCCCGACCGTCTGGACGACGATCACGCAGGCGCAGGTCAGCGACTTCGCCGACCTCACCCACGACCACCAGTGGATCCACGTGGACGAGGAGCGGGCGAAGGCCGGGCCGTTCGGGGCGACCATCGCTCACGGCTACCTCACCCTGTCGCTGGTGCCCTACTTCCTCGGCCAGCTGCTCGAGGTCACCGGCATCTCGATGGCGGTGAACTACGGGCTCGACAAGGTACGGTTCCCCGCTGCGGTTCCGGTGGGGGCTCACCTCCGGGCTACAGCGGAGCTCGTCGACGTACGGGCCAGGTCGGGGTCGACCCAGGTGACGGTGCGGGTGTCGGTCGAGTGCGACGCCGCCGCCAAGCCGGTGTGCGTCGCCGACGTGGTCATCCAGTTCATCGAGTGATCGCGATCGGCTGCTGAAACCAAGATCGGGGTTACAGCGACGCTGAGGGCCGATGTTTCGTCAGTCCCATGGACGCGGCCCGACGGATCTCTTCGGTCAATGCTCCGAGGGCTGAGCTCTCCAGCCGCCAGCGCTGCCAGAAGAGCGGCACGTGGACGGCCTTGGTGCCGGGAAGTCGCACCAGGCGGTGCTGTGCGACATCGGGGAGTAGGTGCGCGTCCATGATCATGCCCCAGCCCAGCCCCCTTCGGACCGCCTCGTGGAAGTCTGCCGCGCTGGGCACGCGGTGGGTGACCGGGGGTCGCTCCGCGCCGTGGGCGGACAGGACGTCGTCTTGGAGATGGTCCTTTTCGTTGAAGACGACCAGGGGCATCGCCGACCAGTCCACAGCGCGTCCGCGTCGGTACCGGTCCACCAGCTCCGGGGTTGCCGCCGGCGTGAACCGCAGCGCTCCTAGTGGCTCGACGACGCAACCCTGCACGGGCCGGGGCTCGCTGGTCACGGCTGCGAGGACGGCTCCGCTCCTGAGCAGGTCGTGGGAGTACGCCTGGTCGTCGACAGTCAGCCGCAGTGCCGTCGCGGACCAGTCGGCGACAGCGCTGAGCACCGGCCTGAACCACGTTGCCAGCGAGTCGGCGTTGACTGCGACGGAGAGCTCGACCACCTCTGGCCCGTCCATCGAGGCGGAGGCCTCGGTGGCCAGCAGGCGCAACTGCCGTCCTAGCCTCGTGAGCGGCTCGCCGGCAGAGGTGACGGTAGCCGGGGTTGTCCGCGTAACCAGGACCTGACCGGCCGCGCCCTCCAGTGCGCGGATGCGCTGGCTGACTGCGCTGGGAGTCAGATGGAGCTTGCGGGCGGCGGCTTCGAAGGTCCCCTCCTCTGTGATGGTGACGAGGGTTTCGAGCTGAGCGGGATCGAAGCGCATTGTCGTAGTGAAGCACTTCTTCACTTACTGAAGAAACATTCGCTGGGCTTCGCTCCGGCCGACACCTAGTGTCGTTCGGGTGTCCACAGTTCTCGCTGGCCTGCTCACCGGCCTTTCCCTCATCGTCGCGATAGGCGCCCAGAACGCCTACGTCCTGCGTCAGGGGGTGCTGCGCTCGCACGTCACGTCGGTAGTGGCTGTCTGCGCGATCTCCGACCTGATCCTGATCGTGGCCGGCGTGAGCGGCATAGGCACTCTCGTCGACCATGCCCCGTGGGTGATCGAGGTAGTGCGATGGTTCGGCGTTGCCTTTTTGGTTTGGTACGGCGTCGGTTCACTCCGGCGAGCATTCGCGCCTGCGAGCCTCGAACCCACCGCGGCTGCGCCGTCTGCATCCGTCGTCGGCAGGCAGACGGTCCTCCGAGCCGTCGCTTTGACCTGGTTGAACCCGCACGTCTACCTGGACACTGTCCTCCTCGTCGGATCCATCGCGGCAGCATACGAAGTCGCTCACCCGGGCGGACGCTGGTTGTTCGCAACCGGCGCGGCTGCGGCGAGCATCGTGTGGTTCACCAGCCTCGGCTACGGCGCTCGGTTGCTCGCTCCCGTGCTCACCCGCCCGCGTGCCTGGCAGGCACTCGAGATTGTCATCGCCCTGACAATGTTCGGCATCGCCGCCAAGCTGGCGACCGGGTAGCTCGGCGAGGGGACTTCAAAAACGAAGTGAATTCAGTTAAGGTAATCTTCACTGTTCGGCCCAAGGAGTCTGCTATGTCGTTCGTTTTGGTTCACGGCGCCACGTTGGGCGCCAAGTGTTGGGACCGGCTTATCCCGTTGCTGGACGGGGATGTGCTGGCCGTCGACCTGCCGGGCCGGGGCAGCAGGTCTGACGTCGATGTTCGAGGCGTCACCCTGGAGGACTGCGGCAAAGCGGTGGTAGCTGACATCCTCGAGCGCGACCTGACCGACATCGTCCTGGTGGGGCACTCCTTCGGTGGAGTCACTGTGCCGCGGGTGATGTCGCTGGTGGCTGACCGCATCCGGCATGTGGTGCTGCTGTCGGCCGTCGTACCGGAGGACGGCACCCGCGTTCTCGACCAGATCGACCCCGACGTGCGAGTGGCGGTGGAGGCCGGCATCGCCGGAGGCGTCTACTCGGTCGGCCTCGACGCGGCACGGGACATGCTGTGCAACGACGCCGACGACCAGGGGGCCGCGTGGATACTCGACCAGGTAGTTGACGACTCAGCCGCACTGCTTGCGGAAACAGTCGATCTCAGCGGGTACGAGCTGCCCATCCCCCGGACCTATGTGCAACTGTCCGATGACCGTTGTTATCCCCCAGACCTACAGGTCAAGTCCACGCAACGGATCAGTGCCGACGTTGTCCAGCTCACAGCGGGCCACATGGCCATGGTCACCATCCCCGGCCAGGTCGCTGCGATCCTGAACGGGCTGCACGCGTCGGCTAGGCCAGGTACTTCTTGATGGCGTCCGAGAGCTGAGTGCTCGGGCGGCCGATGAGCTGCTCCAGGTGGCCGCCTTCGACGAGGAGCTCACCTTCCTTCAGACCGCGGTCTGCATCGGCGTAGACGGTCGCGACCGCGTTGGGCAGCCCGGCGCCTTCGAGGAGGGTGACGTAGTCGTCGGTTGGTAGGTCCTGGTAGGTCACCGGTTGTCCGCTCTGGACGCTGAGCTCGGCGGCGTACTCGCTCAGGGTGAAGGGTGTGCCGCCCAGCTCGTAGATCTTGCCTGCCTGGTCATCGAGGGTGAGTGCGGCGGCCGCTGCTTCGGCGTAGTCGGCGCGGGTGGCAGCACTGACCACGCCGTTGCCCGCGGCGCCGAAAACGGCGCCGTGCTCCAGGGCGATCGGGATCTGTTCGGTCCAGTTCTCGACGTACCAGCTGTTCCGGAGGAGCACGACAGGGAGTCCCGAGTCCGCCAGGTGCTGCTCGGTCTGCTGGTGATCAGCGGCGAGTAGCAGCGTGGACCTGTCGGCGTTCGCGATGCTCGTGTACGCCAGGAGTGAGAGCCCGGCATCGGTCGCGGCGTCGATGACGTTGGCGTGTTGGGTGACGCGATTGCCCACCTCGCTGGAGGACACCAGGATCGCCTTGTCGACGCCGACGAAGGCCTCCTTCAGGGAGGCCGGGTCGTTGTAGTCGACACGGCGTACGGCGACGCCCCTGGCAGCCAGATCTGCGATCGAGTCGAGGTTGCGTGCGGTGGCGACTACCTCGGAGGCAGGTACGCCGCGGACAAGAAGGGCTTCGACGATGAGGCGGCCGAGATGCCCGCTGGTTCCGGTGACGAGGATGGTCATGGTGTTCCTTTCGTTGGGTTCGATGGCTCCAACGACGCAACTCCTCGAATACTTCCTAGAAGTTAGTACCCACTTTGAAGTAAGGTACCTACATGAAGGTAAGTGCCTCCCTGTTTCCTGATGGGATCTTTCCGGCCAGCTGCCCCAGCCGGACGGTGCTCGACCACGTCACCAGCAAGTGGGGTGTCTTGGTGCTCTTGGCTCTCTCGGAGGCGGGAACGCTGCGATGGAGCGAGCTGCGCCGCCGCACCCAAGGGGTCAGCGAGAAGATGCTCGCCCAGACCCTGCGCACCCTGGAGGCCGATGGCCTCGTATCGCGGATCGCTCACCCGGTCGTCCCACCGCACGTCGAGTACTCCCTGACCGCTCGAGGCAGCGAGCTCGCGGCGCTTCTCAACCCACTCATGTCCTGGATCATCGACAACGCCGACGACATCCTCGGAACGTGAACGCAAGGCGCGACATCGGGAATGCTCCGTGTTGAGCTGCTGGGAACATCCGGATGGCCGACCTGTACGACGGTCGCTATGCGCTGGTCGCCTCGGTGTGGTACTCCTCGAGGATGCGTTTGGCCAGGTCGGCTGTGGTCGGGATGTCATCGACACCCGAGACCGAGTGTCCTGCACTACACAGGTCCCGCCACCGCGACCATCTCCTTTTGCCACGGGGGCCAGGGGCACTGAATGGACGTCGACCCAGCTAGGGCTACAGCCCACCAGGGTGCATCGAGGGCTGGCCGGGTCATCGCCCGGATCCTCGGCTCCCTCGTAAACGCTTGTACCCGCGGCCGGGATGAGTCCAGCCGGGTGCCATGGGTCTCTCGTTGTCGGCTCGCGTGGGGAGGAAGTCCCCGATGAGGGATCCGCTTGCGGTGACGCCGGCCCTCTCGAGTTGGGTTTGACCAAGGCCACCCAGCTGCCCCGGATGCACACCCGTGACGTGAAGCGGGCGACGAGGCTCGTCGTACGAGGTCAGCTGCCGGGGACCGGTGAGACGGTGGAGCTGACCGCCAACGCGTTTGAGGCGCGAGCGCTGCAGCACGAGATCGACCAGTGCGAGGGGCTGTTGTTCCTGGACCGGGCAGTGGGCGCACGCGATCCACGCGAGGAAGACCTACCTCCGAGGAGTCAGTCCGGTGTTGTCGCGTCGACAAAGGCCTGGCAGAAGTCCATATCCGGGCCGTTGCCGTGGTCGCTCACGATCTCCTCGCTGAGCAGCACGTCGTCGTCCGGGTCCACGAGCGTGCCCCCGTGGTCGAGGATGATCACGCTCCAGGTCGTCCCGCCGAACTGGTCGATGCGTCTGCCGTCGGGTCCGTACAGCGCATCGTGCCCCGTGTAGGCAGCGCGGACGGTGATCGTGCCGTCACCGTTGTCGGTAACGCTCTGGTCCTTGGCGATCGTGTTCAGGACGTCCGTCATGGCCAGACCGGTGGCGAGGTTGGTCCAGCGGTGTGTGCCGTGCAGGTTCTGCTGGAAGTGGGGAAGGTGTTCCCGTCCCTTTTGCATGATCGTGAACGTGCCCTGGAAGTCACCCTCCACGCGCACGCTCATGTCGCCGCAGAACGTCTCGGTGACGAAGTCGAACTCGACATCGAACTGGTCGTGGACGAACGGCGCCGCGGCAGCCGGACCCAGTCCCGCGCTGATCGCGATCGCGGTGATCGGAGCCGCCATCGAAGTCCATCGCCTCATCTGTCGAGGCTACGCGCGAAATGCTCCGGGCGTCACCCCACTGACTGGTCCGCTCAGTTCTCGAACGCGTGCTTGGATGACGGCGTCCGCGGACTGACACAGAACGCACTCATCTGTCCTGGAGCGACACCACAGCACCTTCACGTCGTCGATGTCCGTAAGGGGAACCGCAACTGACGAACGCGCGCAGGTCAACGGGGTGAGGCGCCGGCACGTCGGGGTAGCCGTCGCCGGATAGCCCGTCCGGAAGCCGTCCCGGGACGCGGGGGCATACGGACAGATCTCGAGCAACACGCAGGGCGCGTGCCCGAGAACGAATGGTCCCAATTGCGCGGGGCAACTCGACGACTCGGCCCACGGACGTCCAGCGCGGTTGGCCTTGCGCCTGCGGCGGCTCGCATAGTCAATTGCGGGCCGCATACCGATGCGTCCCCCGGAGCACCCGCAGTCCCACATGGGCAGACGTGCTTCGCGGCGGTCCAGCCTGCGGCCAACTGGGCGTTTGGCCGCCACTTCCCAATGGGCGGATTGATGCACCCGAAAGGCTTCGGACGCCTTTGTCTGATCCTGCTGGGGCCTAGGTCGCTGCGCGGGTAGTCGAAGCCTTGGTGAACCAACACATGCTGCCGCGGTCAGGCACGGAAAACCCCTTGTGAGTAACGAGATTCTCCTAGTTCGTCGGACCGCCGGCGACGTATAGGACTTGCCCGGAGACGAAGCCGGCCGCCTCTCCTGCGAAGAACGACACGGCGTTCGCGATGTCCTCCGGCTCGCCGACCCTGCCGACGGGGATCTGCTTGGCGTTGGCGGCCTTGAACTCCTCGAACGGCATGCCGAGCCGTTCGGCGGTGGCGGCGGTCATCTCGGTTGCGATGAAGCCGGGCGCGATCGCGTTCACGGTGACGTTGTAGCGGCCCAGCTCGATGGCGAGGGTTTTGGTGAAGCCTTGGAGTCCGGCCTTGGCCGCCGCGTAGTTCGCCTGGCCGCGGTTGCCGAGCGCGGAGATGCTCGACAGGTTCACGATCCGACCCCAGCCGGCCTCGGTCATGTGTTGCTGCGCCGCGCGGCTCATCAGGAACGCTCCTCGCAGGTGCACGTTCATCACTGAGTCCCAGTCCACGGTGGACATCTTGAAGAGCAGGTTGTCGCGGGTGATGCCGGCGTTGTTGACCAGGACTGTGGGCGCGCCGAGGTCCGAGGCGATCCGGTCGACGGCTGCGGCGACCGCGGCCTCGTCCGACACGTCGGCGCCGACCGCGATCGCCTTGCTGCCGAGCTCCTCGACTGCTGCGACGGTGTCGGCGCAGGCGGACTCGTCGAGGTCGAGTACGGCGACCTGGTAGCCGTCCGATGCGAGTCGCCTGCAGACGGCGGCGCCGATGCCGCGGGCTCCACCGGTCACGATGGCCGTGCGCTGAGGGACGTTCACGCGATGCTCCTTGTTGTGGGTTGCTGGGCGAGTGCTGTCTGCGCGGCCGCGAGGCCGAAGACGAGGGCGTTGGCGATGCCGCCGGCGTACGCCCGGACGAAGAGACCACCGGTGTCGGAGCCTGCCGCGAGCAAGCCAGGGATGGGGATGCCGCTGTGGTCGAGGACGCGCGCGTCGCTGTCGATGCGGATGCCGTAGAACGGGAAGGTGATCGCGGGGACCGCCTCGACGACGTAGTACGGCGGCTCGTCCAGGGGGAGGGGCGCCGTCTCGTTGTACGCCGCGATGGCGGACGCGATCGCGGCTCCGTCGTACCCCCACTCCTCGGGGAGCAGGGCGAGCTCGTCGAGGCTCTCGGCGACGCCGCACCGGCCACCGCGTCTGCTGGCGATCGCGAACTTGTCGCTGCTCTCGGCGCCGGCGACGTAGGGCTGGATGATCCAGTCGCGATGGACGCGCGCGTCTGCGACGAGCAGCCCGCGCGCTTCAGGCTGGTCGACGAGGGCCATGGTCGTGAGGTGGTCGCCGACGGACTCGTCGACGAAGCGTTCGTTGGCGAGGTTGAACAGCAGCGCGTGCTCGCTGTAGTAGAGCGAGAGCCCGACGAAGTCGCCGGAGTCGGCGAAGGGGACGCCGCTCGGGACGAGGTGACCGTAGAAGCCCGCGTGCTCGGGTCCGGCGGCAGCGCCCACGGAGACG
>DATILB010000240.1:0-3514 GCA_035477015.1 Nocardioidaceae bacterium
CCCGCTGCAGATCAGTGTGGAGAACTCGATGCGCGCCAGCAGGATCATCAGCAGGAAGCCGGTCAGCTCGTGGCCGCGGTCCTTCAGGGCTTCGGCCAGTCCAGCACGAGTCAGATGACTGTGCGACAACACGTCGAGGACGTCGTCCGTGGCTCGCTCGATGGCTGCGTCATCGAGGCCTCCTGCTTGGAGCTGCTTGAGCATGATCGGCTGGTTCCTCGGAGCCGTGACCTCGAGCAACCACACGATGTCGTCGGCAGAGACGAAGTGCCACGTGGGACGGAGGACGTGCGTACGCAGCACCTGTCCACTGTCGAGGAGCGCCGCCAGGTCGGCCTGGTCAGGCTGTTTCGTTCGGCTAGCCACGGCCCACGCCGCCTGACTTGCGTTCTCTGCTTGTACGGCGAGCAGCCCAGCAACCACGTCCCCGGCGGACGCAGCATGCGGCGTGACGAGACGCTGGGTGCGCACTCGCCAGCGGGCTATGTCGCGGTCGTCCATAACCCAAACCTAGGCGTGCCGAGAGAGCGCGGTGCCGAGGTGCTCTTCCATGACCGACAGATTCTTGCCGCGCTGGTGTGAGCCGTTGTGGTCGACTCTGATCCAATAACCGGAGGGTGCGCGCCAGAGGTAGACGCCGTCACTTGGTTGGATGACTTGCCAACCTGGCGCGTGGGTCTTGAGTCGGTGATGTTTGCGGATCAGCGGACCAAGGTTGCTGGTCCGGGTCTGACCTGGTGGTCCGCGGTGCTTGTAGGACTTCGTGTGGTCGAGGTCGGCGCGCCGAGAGGTCCTCGTGGCCCACGGGAAGGTCTCGAAAGGCATCTGGAGTCGGACGGCTTCGCCGATGCGGGTGGGGACCTCGTAACCGTCCACCGGCCGCTGGCCCTCGACATCTAGCACCGGCACGACGGTGACGTTGCAGTGCCGCAGGAAGTCCCGGGCCTGGCCGACGGTGATCGGGCCGACGTCTTCCATTCTGGCGACTCCGACGTGGCTGCGCAGTGCCGCTTCGGACAGGTGCACGTAGACGACGGCCTTCGGCAGCAGCTTCCTGGGGTCGACCTCGGCGAGACCGGCGGCGATGGCTGCGTTGAGCTCGCGGTCGTTGTTGACGGCCTCGCCGTCTTGGGGCTCGTCGTGGGGGGTGATGCTCTCCACCCAGGCAAGCAACTGCAAGGCGCGGGCAGGGTTGGCCAGGATGCCTAAGGCCTTCGAGCGGCGTACGTCGAGCGGGTCTTGGTCGCCCTGCAGGCGGAGGATCTCGGCGATCCGGTCGACCACCGCGTCGAAGTAGATGATGTCGCCGGCGGTGGCACGGGCGACCAGGGTCTTGATGCCGTGGTCGTTGGACTGGCCCGTGCGCACGAACCGGGCCAGCTCGAACGCTTCACGGCGGCGTTCGGCCTTGACCAGGTCGGCCTCGATGATCTTGGCCTCGACCAGCGCGAGGTAGCGGCCAGGTGGCAACGACGTGATGGCGTGAGCGGTGGCGGCGTCGACCCAGCGGGCCTGGTTCACGTCCAGGTCCGCGGCAGCAACCAGGCGGGCGGTCTTGGAGGCGAGCCACTCCGGGACCTCCTCGGCCAGGACACGCTTCCACAGCTTCGGGTGGCGGTGCTCCAGGTTGCCGGCGTCGGCCATCAGCTGCTGAGCACCGAAGGGATGGATGCCGAGCAGGATCCCGAGGTGGTTCGCAGCAAACTCGTCCACCACCGGGGTCCCGTCCGCTCCGACCCGCCTGCCACGCGGTCGTCCGGAGCCGGCATCGCTCTGGTCCGCGGGGTGCAGGACGGCCCAATGGGCGGCGAGCTGCAGCCGCTCCGCACCGACCTGAAGGTGCTTTCTACGGTGCGCGACGACCGCGTCCGCGGCAGCAACCATGCTGTCGGGAAGGGTGATCGTCATGTCTTCAAACTAGCGGGCACCTCCGACACTTTTCCCTTGCCAGCTTGGGAATCGGTGGGTTCGGCGCGCCTTCTCAGAAGCGTGACAGGGTTCAGCGCGTGACCTTGATCCGGAACGTTCCCGCATCCCGCAACCAGCTGACCGCCGTCGCCTTGCTTGTGGTCTTGGCAGGCGGCCTGGGCTTCTACGTCGGCGCCAACTCGGCATGGGGGACGAAGGAGCCCCACGTGTCGCACGGTACGGCGATGCGCGCCAACTCGGCGAACGACCTGATCATGTTCGACGCTGATGACGGAGAGCAGGTCGACTTCGGTGCGCGCAGCATCTGGTGGGAGTCGAGCAGTGCTTCGGGAGACGGCAATCCGCCTTGCCTTCGCATGCCCCAGGAAAAGGTCCCGGTCGATGTCGGCTGGATGTGGGTGGCAAACCCGTCGGGTGGGTCGCACCGCGAGGCCGTGTGGGTGCGCTGCCCCTAGCGACGATCGGTATCAGCGGGTAGCGGTCGGCTCTCCTCGCTGACAGGCTGGTTTTCAGGCTCGTCATCTGGATGAAGGAGACGGGGGATGCCGAACTATTTCGGGCTTCGATCGGAGCCGAACAGCAAGAGGATCATCGAGGGGCTGCAACGGCTCCGCGACCAGCTGGACACCGAGATCTCCGAGCGATCGCTCGACAAGACCCTGCGGCTGGCGACCTGGAACATCAGGGAGTTCGACTCACCGGCGTACGGACCTCGGACCCAGGACGCCTTCTATTTCATCGCCGAGATCGTCTCTCGGTTCGACCTGGTCGCCGTCCAGGAGGTACGTCGCAACCTGGCGGCGCTGCGCACGTTGATGAAGCACCTGGGCTGGCAGTGGCGCTATCTCGTCACCGACACCACCGAGGGTGAGCCCGGCAACAACGAGCGCCTTGCCTTCCTCTACGACACCCGCAAGGTGCGCTTCACCGGCCTTGCGGGCGAGCTCGTGCTACCCGACCTCAAGAAGCCGGACGGCTCGATCATCAAGGTCGACCAGCTGGTGCGCACGCCGTTCACCGCGGGCTTCCAGGCGAGCTGGGTCAACCTGCAGCTGGCAACTGTGCACATCCTGTACGGCGACCAGGGCGCCCAGAGCCCGGCGCGGGTCGCCGAGATCAGCGCGCTGGCGAAGTTCCTTGCCGATCGCGCGGAGGACCCGGAGTCGGCCTCGCCGAACCTGGTGCTGCTCGGCGACTTCAACATCTTCGACCGGACCGACGCCACCATGACAGCGTTGACCGACGCGGGCTGGTCCGTCCCGGCTCCCATCCGCGAGCTGCCGCAGGGCAGCAACGTGTCCCGCGACAAGTTCTACGACCAGATCGCGGTGTTGCCCAAGGCGCATCGATTCCAGCCCGCGGGGCCGGCTGGGGTCTTTGACTTCTACAAGAGCGTCTTCCGGCTCGACGATCGGCCCGCCTACGTGAAGGACATGGGGGCGGCGTACACCAAGACCTCCAAGGGTGAGCCCCGCACGGAGACTGGGAAGGCGAGCTACTACAAGACGTACTGGCGCACCTTCCAGATGTCCGACCATCTGCCGATGTGGATCGACGTCAAGATCGACTACGCCAAGGAGTACCT
>DATILB010000241.1:0-4202 GCA_035477015.1 Nocardioidaceae bacterium
AAGTCGTACCCCTACGAGGAGGCCTTCCTCCTCCCGCACGCCCGACGGTTCCGCGAGGCGCTCTCCTTGCCGCTGATCCTCCTGGGAGGGATCAGCCGCAGGGAGACGCTCGACCTCGCGATGGCCGAGGGCTTCGAGTACGTCGCCATGGCGCGCGCTCTGCTGAAGGAGCCGGACCTGGTGAACCGGATGAAGGACGAAGGGGCGAGCAGCATCTGCTCGCACTGCAACAAGTGCATGCCGACGATCTACAGCGGCACACATTGCGTGGAGGTCGCATGAGCATCCTGGACAGGTTCAAGCTCGACGGACAGGTGGCCGTCGTCACCGGGGCGGGTCGCGGCATCGGGGCGGGGTCGGCGATCGCCCTCGCAGAGGCAGGCGCTGACGTCCTGATCGCCTCGCGCACCAAAGAGCAGCTTGAGGACGTCGCTGCACGCATCGAGGCCCTTGGCCGCCGCGTCGTCGTCGTACCTGCTGACCTCACCGACCTCGACGCCGTCGCAGCGCTCGCCCAGACGGCGTACGACGAGCTCGGTCGACTCGACGTGGTGGTCAACAACGTCGGCGGCACCGCGCCGAAGGAGTTCGTCCGGACCAACGTGAAGTACCTCGAGGACGCCTTCCACTTCAACGTCAGCACTGCACACGCGCTCACCCGCGCCGCCGTACCCCTCATGCTCAAGAACGACGGAGGCGCCGTCACCAACATCTCGTCGGTGATGGGCCACCTGACCGGTCGCGGCTACCTGGCGTACGGCACCGCCAAGGGCGCGATGCAGCACTACACACGGCTCGCTGCCAGGGACCTCGCGCCGCACATCCGCATCAACGCCATCGCCGTGGGCTCGGTGCTCACCAGCGCGCTGGAGTTCGTCGCCGGCAACGACGAGCTGAAGCAGGGCATGGAGGACGTCACGCCGCTCAAGCGCCTCGGCGAGGTCGAGGACATCGCCGCCACCGTCGTCTACCTCTCTTCGAAGGCAGGCAGCTACCTCACCGGGAAGATCGTCGAGGTCGACGGCGGCCTCACGGTTCCCAACTTCGACTTCAACTTCCCCGACCTGGGGCTTGACCCACCGGTGGTCGAGCAGTGAGCGAAGCGAACGTCCGTCGAGACCAATTGACTGCACCCAAGGAGCGAACATGACCCTCAAAGTCGTCGAGTGGTCGACCGGCACCGTCGGTCGCCTCGCTATCGCCGGCATCGTGGCCCGCCCCGAGCTCGAGCTCGTCGGCGTCTGGGTGTCGAGCGACGAGAAGGACGGCAAGGACGTCGGTGAGCTGGCGAACCTCGGCCGGGAGCTGGGCATCACCGCGACGCAGGACCGGGAGGCGCTCATCGCCCTCAAGCCGGACTGCATCGTGCACACGGCCATGACCGACGACCGGCCCTTCGAGGCCTTCGGCGAGCTGCTCGCCTTCCTCGAGGCTGGCATCAACGTGGTGTCGAGTGGGCCGGTCTTCCTGCAGCACCCCCAGGGCGTCCTCTCCAACGACCAGGTCCGGCAGATCCAGGAAGCTGGCGAGAAGGGCAACGCGTCGTTGCACGTGAACGGCATCGACCCGGGCTTCGCGAACGACCTGCTCCCGCTCGCGCTGACCAGCCTCTCCCACCGGATCGACGAGGTCCGCGTCTTCGAGATCGCCGACTACTCGACGTACTACCAGCCAGTGGTCAACAGCGAGATCTTCGGCTTCGGCAAGGCGCTGGACGACGTACCGATGCTCTTCCAGCCGGGCATCCTCACTCTGGCGTGGGGCTCGGTGGTCAGGATCATCGCGGCCGGCCTCGAGCTCGAGCTCGACAAGAAGCTCGTCGAGTCGGTCGAGTTCGGCACCTGGGACGACGACATCGACACGGTCTCGGGGCACATCCCGAAGGGCACCCGCGCCGGCGTCCGCTTCTCCGTCGCGGGCACCGTGAACGGCGTACCGCGGGTGGTTCTCGAGCACGTCACCCGCAACCACCCCGAGATGATGCCGGAGTGGCCGAAGCCGCTCGAGGGGGACGGGATCTACCGCGTCGAGATCAAGGGCGAGCCGTACATGAAGCTCGACTTCGTCCACCACGGCGAGCACGGCGACCACAACGACTCCGGGATGATGGTCACCGCCATGCGCTTGGTCAACTCCGTCGAGGCCGTCTGCAACGCCAAGCCCGGACTGGTGACAGCCATCGACCTCCCCCTCGTGACGGGGCGCGGACTCGTCGCGCGCTGACGCGGTGGCATATGCCGAATGGGTAAGTTACCCTTTGGGCATATGACGACGACGAAGGCCGGCACGAAGGGGGTGCCTCGTGCCGACCGCGAGGAGCTGATCCTCGCCGCGGCCACGAGGCACTTCGCCGAGCACGGGTACGCCGCCACGACGCTGGCCGACGTGGCCGCCGACGCGGGCATCACCAAGCCCCTCGTCTACAGCTACTTCGGTCCGAAGGAAGAGCTCTTCGCGGCGTGCGTCGCCCACGCGAGTGAGAACCTGCGTAGCCAGCGGGAGGCCACACTCGAAGCGCCCCGAGGGGTGGAGAGTGGGCTGGCCGCCATCCGTGGCGCGCTCACTACGCTCGAGCAGCGGCCCTACGACTGGACGCTGGTCTACGGCATCGAGGTCCCGAAGGGGACGGCGGCGGCGACCACGTTGCGGGAGCACCGGCGCCAGCTCATCGCGCCCGCCATCGCCGAGGTGCGTGGCGCGGCGAAGAGCGCCGACCTCGACGACGACGACGACATCGCACTCATGACCGATCTCTGGCTGGGCATGCTCACGACCCTGGTCCGCTGGTGGCACGCCCACCCGGGATCCACGGTCGACGAGGTGCTGGCCCGATGCGCACGCGTGTACGCCGCAACGATGCGGATGACCGAGGAGGAAACCCCATGACCGAGCACTGGTCCGACCCAGGTGCCTATCCCGTTGCCGAAGGCGTCCACCGGATCCCGCTGCCGCTCCCCATGGACGGACTCAAAGCGGTCAACGTCTACGTCATCGAGACCGAGGACGGCTTGACCTGTATCGACGGCGGCTGGGCGATCGACGTGTCGCGCAAGCTGTTCGAGGAGTCGCTCAAGTCGATCGGCCACCACCCGCGCGATGTCACGTCCTTCCTGGTCACGCACGCGCACCGCGACCACTACACGCAGGCCGTCGCGCTGCGATCCGAGTTCGGCGCCGCGACCATCGCGCTCGGCCTCGACGACAAGCCCACGCTCGACCTGGTGATCAGCGACCTCAGCGAGGATCCCTTCGCCAAGCGCGTCCGGCTGGGTGGCGGCAGCGAGATCGCGCACGAGTGGGAGGAGTGGGCGAAGAGCAGCTCGATCGAGCCCGACCTGTGGCTCTACCCGGACACCTGGATCACCGAGGACACGACCATCGCCGTCGGGACTCGTGAGATCGCCGCGATTTCGACGCCCGGCCACACCGCCGGCCACTTCGTGTACGCCGACCACGCAGCCGACCTGCTCTTCGCAGGCGACCACGTGCTGCCGACGATCACCCCGTCCGTCGGCTTCGAGGTCATCGAGGACACGTTCCCGCTGCGCGACTACCTCGCCTCGTTGGCCAAGGTGAAGGCGATGCCGGACCTCCAGCTGCTGCCTGCCCATGGCGCGACCGACATGCGCTCGCACCAGCGCGTGGACGAGCTGATCGCGCACCACGACCACCGCCTGGAGCAGAGCCTGGCGGCCGTCGAGGGCGGTCACCACACGGCGTACGCCGTCGCGCGCGAGCTGCCGTGGACACGGCACGACCGCAAGTTCACGGACCTCGACCTCTTCAACGGCGGGATGGCCGTGATGGAGACGATGGTGCACCTCGACCTGCTCTGGATCCGCGAGCAGGTGACCCGTGAGCTGGTCGACGGCGAGTACATCTACCAGGCGGTGTCACAAGACTGAGGTGGTCGGTGTCTTGAGGTGTGACTGGTTCCCGACCAGGGGAACCCGCACCTCAGGAGTAGTCATGACGACCACCACCGCCGAAGCCCGCCGCGCCACCGCCCGCGTGCCGTTGGAGCTGCCCGACAGCCTCTTCGGCAAGGCGATGGCCTGGTACATGCGCCGCACGTACGGCGATGTCCTCGACAACGGCCTCGCGCTGCTGCACCACAAGGGCGTGCTGAAAGGCGTGATGGGCTTCGAGAAGGACGTCGCGAAGTGGGACGCCCTCGACCCGGACCTGAAGAACCTCGCCCA
>DATILB010000242.1:0-36455 GCA_035477015.1 Nocardioidaceae bacterium
CCCTATTTTGGAACACGCGCCCTAGCGCAGCCAGGACCTCTTCCTTGCGCGGTGCTCCTGCCGCGCGCACCACCTCACGTCCCCCAGCATCCAGCACCAGCGTCGTCGGCGTGCGCACGACACCCAGCCTCCGCACGAGCTTGAGGTGACCCTCAGCGTCGACCTCCACGTACGAAACGCCAGGAACAACCTCCGCAACATCGGTCAGAATTCGCCGCGTAGCGCGACACGGAGCGCAGAAGGCAGACGAGAACTGCACGAGTGTGGCCCGCTCACCAAGCGTGTGCTCCAGATCGGCCCCATCCAGCACAGAGGGCGCCGGGACGGCAGTCTCAGCAACCCCCCGAACCCGCCGAGTCCCCCGAAACCGCCCATCGCGCAGGGCCCGGAAGAGCCCGAAAAGGCAAGCCAGCACCAAGGTGACGACGAGAACCCAGGCGCCTTGAGACATAAAGCGAGCGTAGCGAGCCAAGAGAAAATTCAAGCGGGACCGAGGGTAGGGCGAAGCGCGGCAACGGCGAGAGGGGGTGAACTCGCGTTGCCCGGAATGCCTGCGCAGAACACAGCCCGACCGATGTTTGCGAGAGGCGCGAAGCGCCCGAGAAAACAGCGGAGGCCCGGATTCCGAAGGAATCCGGGCCTAGGGCTGTGAGACAGATAGCCATGGGAGGCGGCTACTGGCTCTCGATCGGCGTACCCCCCGCCGAATCGCCCTCCCCCCACGGGCCGTGTTGGGAGAACTTGCACTAGTTGCGCTTGCTCTGACCGATTCAACGAGGCTTTGTCAGGACCGGTTACGCGATGTCGGGAGATTTTACCTACAGCGAACGTAAGTACCGTTCAGGTTCTTTACCCTCCAGCAAACGGCGGGAGAAGTTGCACCACATCTCCCGGTTCCACCGCAATTTCTTCGGGGTCGATGGCCCCCACGGGGCGATCACCCAGAAGCACCGAACACACGCCGATCACGTCCTCGAGCCTCGGCCGGTCCTTGTGCAGGGTGAGCGCGGCGGAGAGCACGGCGGCCAAAGTCGTGGGCTCGGTCACCGGGATCAGGTCGGACTCCACGCCCGCCGCAGCCTTCGCGGCCGCCCAATAGCGGACAGTGACGCCAGCCATGGACGAGGTTTCGGGCGCCTGACCGCTCATGTCCGGTATCCTGCCTTATCGCGCACACATGCCCCGCACCGTGTGGCGACAGCCCGGGCGGCTCAATGGCGAGTCGGCGTAACCCTCCAGATCAGGAGGTGGCATGAGCGCCCTATTGCTGCTGACCAGCGCACTGAAGCCTTCCGCCGAGGTGCTGCCGGCACTCGCCCTGCTCCCGCACAGCGTGAAGATCCTTCCTGCCGAGGGCAGCGCGCTGCTCGAAGTGGCTGACATCGACCTGGTCCTCGTCGACGGTCGTCAGGAACTTGCCCACGCACGTGACCTGACGCGACTCATCCGTACGACGGGCTCCGACGCGCCCGTGCTGCTCATCGTCACCGAGGGCGGCCTGTCGGTCGTGGCAGTGGACTGGGGCATGGATGACGTCGTCCTCGCCACGTCGGGTCCGGCCGAGCTCGAGGCTCGGATCCGCCTCGCCATCGCTCGCCTTGCCGCACAGCGCCAGAAGGACGACCCCGACTCACACGTGATCCGCTCCGGCGAGGTCACGGTCGACGACGCGACGTACACCGCCAAGCTCGGCGGCCGGCCACTGGACCTCACGTTCAAGGAGTTCGAGCTGCTGAAGTACCTCGCGCAGCATCCCGGCCGGGTCTTCACTCGCGAGCAGCTGCTCCAGGAGGTTTGGGGTTACGACTACTTCGGTGGCACCCGCACGGTTGACGTCCACGTCCGCCGGCTACGCGCCAAGCTGGGCCCGGAGCACGAGCAGCTGATCGGCACCGTGCGCAACGTGGGCTACCGGTTCGTCCTGCCGCCCAAGGAGACCAGCGTGGAGCGCGAGACCTCCGACGCCTGAGCCTTCACCCGGGCTGGCATGCGCAGGATCGGTGGCGGCTCCGGCTTGCGCTCGCTCCGGCGTACGTCGCGACCGAGGGTGTCCTCGAGCTTGGCCAGCCACAGCACCAAGAAGAGACACACGACGGGGAACAGCAGCGCGAGCACGATCTGCCAGACCTCCTTCACGACCCCTCCCCGTGATCAGTGCCCGCTGGCAGGCGGTTGAAACAGCGCCATCTCCCGGCACCATAAGGTGTCGACCATGCCGGTACGTCGCGACCCGCCCGACTGGGAACCGCTGGTCCGCCGCGTGGTTGCCGAGGCCACGGCAGCCGACGGCTACGCGCCCCTCAACGAGGCAGCGCTGCTCGGATTGATCCACCATGGGCTCCAGGACGCGACGCTTTACGTCGAGGGCGACGGGTTCGCCCACGTGCACGACGGCAACCTCCACCTCGTGGTCAGTCCTGGCGCGCGGAGACATGGGATCGGGCGAGCGTTGCTGCAGGCCGCGGAGGGCGTCGCGACCGCGTGGTCCCACGGCGACCACCCCGGAGCGAGGGCACTCGCCGCGTCCCACGGGTTCGACCGCACCCGTGAGCTGTGGCAGCTCCGCCGGCCGGCCGGCCCCGTCACCCCGGTCGACCCCGCGGTGCCGATCCGCACGTTCCGCGCCGGCGACGAGCAGGCGTTCCTCGCCGCCAACCGCGCCGCGTTCGCCGACCACCCCGAGCAGGGCTCGCTCGACATCGAAGGTCTGGCGCACCGGACGGCTGAGCCATGGTTCGACCCGGAGGGCTTCTTCCTCGCCGAGCGCCACGGCGAGGTCGTCGGGTTCCACTGGACCAAGGTGCACCCGGACGGCACCGGTGAGGTGTACGTCGTCGGGGTCACGCCCGACGTCCAGGGCCTCGGGCTGGGACGCGCCCTCGTCGTCCGCGGCCTCACCCACCTGCAGCCGCGCGACATCACCCTGTATGTCGAGGCGGACAATCGCTCGGCCATCAACCTGTACGAGTCCTTGGGGTTTGAGCACATCGCGACGGACGCGCAGTACACCCGCAGGTGAGTTGCCTGGACCAAGTCACCACACGGGTGATAGACCTTGCCCCACGGAGCGCGTCAAGCAACGGCGCAGCTGCTCGGTTGGGGTTTGAAAGAGCCTGCACATGTCTGAGGGATTCCCCCTTCTGCCGTCCGGTCACATCGTCTTCTCTCCCCCCGAGGAGTTCGACCTCGCGACGGTCCCGGACGTCGAGTCCGAGCTTCGCCACCTGCTCGAGCTGCACCGCTGGGTTGTGATCGACCTCTCCGAGGTGACGTTCATCGACTCGTCGGGCCTGTCCGCACTGATCTGGGCCCGCCAGGAGAGCCTGAAGCTCGGCGGCGAGGTGGTCGTGGTCGGCCCGAGCAGACGCACCTTGCGCCTGCTCGAGATCACCAAGCTCAGCGATGTCTTCCCGCTCTACGACTCCCTCGACGACGTCCCGCCCGCCTCAGCGGCCGGGTAGCGTCGAGCGAGTGACGACAGACTCCGTGATCACGGAAGCCATGACGCGCGCTGCGAAAGAGATCCACGCAGCGTCGGGAATGCAGGAGACGCTCGATGCGATCGTGAGCGCGGCCCGCAACACCCTGCCGGGCATCGACCATGTCGGACTCTCCGTCGGGCACAAGGACGGGCACATCGAGACGCTCGCCGCCACGGACCCCGCGGTGCTCACCTTCGACAAGCTGCAGTACGACGTCGGCGAGGGGCCCTGCGTCTATGCGATGGAGGCCGAGACCGTCGTACGTGTCGAGAACGCCCGGCACGAACAGCGCTGGCCGCTGTTCATCCCGCGAGCGGTCGAGGCCGGCCTCCGGTCACAGCTCGGATTGCGGCTGCACGTCGACGAGGTCGAGATGGCAGCGCTGAACATGTACTCGACGAGCAGCGACACCCTGGACCCCGACCTCGAGGACTACGCCGAGCTGTTCGCGTCGTACGCCTCGTTGGCTCTGGGCAGGGCCCGGCGCGAGGACCAGCTCCATCAGGCGCTGGTCTCCGGCCGCCTGATCGGGCAGGCCACCGGCATCATCATGGAGCGCTTCGGTGTGGACGATGCGCGAGCGTTCCGATACCTCACGCGGATCTCCAACGAGACCAATGTCAAGCTCCGGGACGTCGCACAGAGTGTCGTCGCCGAGAAGAACGCCGCGTCGAACGGCGGGCCACCTGCGTCAGTGCAGGGCTCGCCGTAGCCGCTCGGCAATCACGCTGTTTGCCGCCTTGGTCGTTCGGCCGGCGTTGACGTAGTTGATGAAGCCGTGCACCAGCGAGGGAAACCGCTGCTGCTCCACGTCAACTCCGTTGTCCGCGAGGAGCTGGGCATAGGCCTCGCCCTCGTCGCGCAGCGGGTCGAAGCCGGCAGTGGCGACGAAGGCGGGAGCGAGCCCCTCCGGGAACTCCTTGGTGTTGATCAGCGCGGCGTCCGGCGCGTGCTGGTCGTGGTCACCGAAGTGCCACGCGCGGACCAGGTCCATGTACTCCCGGTCGAGGTAGAAGCCATGCTCGAAGAGCTCGTGGCTGCGGCTACGCACCGCCGGGTCGGTGAACGGGTAGACCAGCAGCTGGAACGCGCAGGGCAGTCCCGCCTCGGCCGCCCGCAGCGCTGTCCGTGCCGCGAGGAAGCCGCCGGCCGAGTCGCCACCGACCGCGATGCGCTCGGGATCGGCGTCGAAGTGCACGGCGTGCTCGACGACGTACCGGTACGCCGCGAACGCGTCATCGCTCGGAGCCGGGTGCGGGTGTTCAGGAGCCAGCCGATACGCCACCGACACGACCGTCACCGAGGCTCGCTCGGCCAGGAAGCGGCATGGGCCGTCGTGGCTGTCGAGGTCGCCGTGGACGTTCCCCCCGCCGTGGAAGTAGACCAGCAGCGCACCGTCAGTCGCCGCCCGCGGGACGTAGACGCGGGCGTCGAGGTCGCCGTCGGCACCCGGCACCCGGATGTCGCGGACCGACCCGATCGGTAGTCCGCTGCCGACGTACTGGGCGTGCGCGCTCATCGCCTTGCGCCCCTCCTCGACAGGGAGGTCCTCCGTCGACGGCTTCCGCAACAGCTTCTTCATCCGCAGCGTCACCAGGATCTCCGGCGCCAGGGTCTGGCCGTCACGGCGTACGGGAGGGCCGGAGAGCACCTGAAGGACGACGGGCGGAAGGTCCAGCAGCGTGCGCAGGAACAGCGTCTCGGCGCGCGTGACGAGAGAGCTCATACCCACACGATCCCTGGAATTAACCAGGGAATGCGACCATGTCCGCATGACGATCGAGCCTGCACCCGGCGCCCCCTTCTCGCCGGACGCCGACGAGAGCGTCGACGGCTCCCTGCGCGCCGTCCCCGACGAGGCGTTCGACGTCGAGCCGCCGTACGAAGGAGAGCTCGAGCTGCCCGAGGACCGGTTCCTCGACCGCGAGGTCTCGTGGCTGCACTTCAACCAGCGCGTGCTGGAGCTCGCGGAGGACGAGAGGCTGCCGCTCCTGGAGCGGGTGCGTTACCTCGCGATCTTCGCGTCCAACCTCGACGAGTTCTTCATGGTGCGGGTGGCCGGCCTCAAGCGACGGATCGCCGCCGGAGTCGCCGGGCGCTCTGCGTCCGGGCTGCAGCCGCGCGAGGTGCTCGACACCATCTGGGCCATCACCGCGGAGCTGATGGACCGGCACGCCAACGTCTTCCGCGACGTGATCGTCCCCGCGCTTGCCGACGAGGGCATCGAGCTGATCCGCTGGACGGGCCTGACCAAGGACGAGCAGAAACAGGCCAAGAAGCTCTTCAAGGAACGCATCTTCCCGGTCCTGACGCCGCTGGCAGTGGACCCGGCTCACCCCTTCCCCTACATCTCCGGACTGTCGCTCAACCTGGCCGTGCTGGTGAAGAACCCGAAGACCCAGAAGGAGCACTTTGCGCGGGTGAAGGTGCCCCCGATCTTCAGTCGGTTCGTGCCCGTTGGGGACCAGCGCTTCGTGCCACTCGAGGACGTCATCTCCGAGCACCTCAAGCCGCTGTTCCCGGGCATGGAGGTGGTCGCGGTGCACCCGTTCCGTGTCACCCGCAACGAGGACCTCGAGGTGGAGGAGGACGACGCCGAGAACCTGCTGGCCGCGCTGGAGAAGGAGCTGCTGCGGCGGCGCTTCGGGCCGCCGGTCCGGCTCGAGGTCGAGCAGTCGATGAACGAGCACGTGCTCGACATGCTGGTCACGGAGCTCGGCATCACCGACCAGGAGGTCTTCAAGGTGCGCGGGCCGCTCGACCTGCGTGGGCTCAACGGCATCGCCGACCTGGACCGCGCCGAGCTGAAGTTCCCGGCCTTCCTCCCCAAGACCCACCACCAGCTGGCAGAGGTCGAGACCTCGTCACCCGTGGACATGTTCAAGAGCCTGCAGCGACGCGACGTCCTGCTGCACCACCCCTACGACTCCTTCTCGACGTCGGTGCAGCGCTTCATCGAGCAGGCCGCGGCCGACCGACGCGTCCTGGCCATCAAGCAGACGCTGTACCGCACCTCGGGTGACAGCCCGATCATCGACGCCCTCATCGACGCTGCCGAGGCCGGCAAGCAGGTGCTGGTCATCGTCGAGATCAAGGCCCGCTTCGACGAGCAGGCCAACATCCGCTGGGCCCGCAAGCTCGAGCAGGCCGGATGCCATGTGGTGTACGGGCTCGTGGGGCTCAAGACCCACTGCAAGCTCTCGCTCGTCGTCCGCGACGAGCCGGACGGCATCCGCCGCTACGCCCACGTGGGCACCGGCAACTACAACCCGAAGACGGCTCGCCTGTACGAGGACTTCGGGCTGCTCACCACAGACCTCGAGATCACCGAGGACATCGCCCACCTGTTCAACAACCTGTCCGGCTTCGCCCGCAAGCCGGCGTACGACCACCTGCTGGTGGCGCCGGACTCCGTCCGCGACGGCCTCATCGACCGGATCCAGAGCGAGATCGACCACCATCAGGCCGGCCGGCCGGCTCGGATCCGGCTGAAGGCCAACTCGGTGGTCGACGAAGCGGTCATCGACGCTCTCTACCTCGCCTCCCAGGCGGGCGTCCCGATCCAGCTCCTGACCCGCGGCATCTGCGCGCTGCGCCCGGGCGTCCCCGGGCTCTCGGAGACGATTGAGGTCCGCTCGATCCTCGGCCGCTTCCTGGAGCACTCCCGGATCTTCTGGTTCGAGAACGGTGGCGAGCCCAACGCCTGGATCGGCTCGGCCGACCTCATGCACCGCAACCTCGATCGACGCGTCGAGGTGCTCGCCGAGCTTCCCGGTCAGGCCCAGGTCGAGGAGGTGGGCCGTGTCCTCGACCTCGCCTTCGACGACGGCACGGCGTCCTGGCACCTCGGCTCCGACGGGGAGTGGACCCGCCACAACCTCGACGCCGACGGCAACCCGCTCGTCGACCTCCAGGAGACCCTCATCGCGAACGCCGGCAAGCGCCGGATCCCCACCCCCACCCCGAGAACGGTTTAGGCCACCCCCGGTGGTCGAGCAGCGAGACCAGACCAGGCGAACCGGGCGCCGTACTCGTGTGTAGTTCGAGCCCTCGCCGTCGTTGTGCTGCTTCACGCGATTCTCGATGTTGATCGTGCTCCCGACGTAGTAACTGCCGTCGGCGCACTCCAGGATGTAAGTCCAACCCTTCATACAGCGAGCCAACTGGACTCCGACTGGCGGCTCAAGCCGGGCTGGGTGATCTGTGGATGGGTCTCGTGATCGCGTCACCCTATTGGTCTCGACGGACGCTCGCTTCGCTTCGCTGCTCGACCACCGGGGGTCGCCGTTCCCCCTGCTCGACCACCGGGGGTCGCAGTTCCCATGATCGACCGACGGGTCAGCAGGTGGCGAAGAGCACCGGTCCGTCGCTGATCGCGGAGAGGAGGGCCGGCTCGTCCTCGACGGGCTCCAGGTCGAGGACGACGAGGCGACCGTCCGTGGCGCCGGCGGTGACCTTGAAGCGATCGGGGAAGGCGCCACCCAGGCCAGGAGCCTCGCCCGAGGCGAGGTCGGTTCTCGGCTGAAGGTTCTCAGCGGCTTGGTCGTCAGATTCGAAGCCGAACGCGACCCGGACGTCGCCCGCAGGACCCGCCGCCATCAGCAGACCGAGCACGGGGCTCACCCCACCGGCGTCGTCGACCAGCGCTCTGCCTCGCTCCTGGTCGCTGTCGTCGGCCGAACTCATGGCGAGGTCGTCACAGGCATAGTCGGCGGCCCAAAGCACCGCGGAGACCGGGTCCTCGGCCTGCTCGGCGAGGTCCGCCACTTCGGGGAGCAGCGAGTCGGCGTCGCCTCGCACGACCTCGCCGGCGCCCTCGGCGTACGCCGCATCGTCGGACAGCACCACCAGGTGGTCGTCCTCGAGTAGGACGAGGTTCTGCAGGATGGGGGTCGCCGTCCGGTCGAGATTGGCGATCAGCTCCTCGGAGCCCGCCCAGGCACCGTCGTCGGAGTCGGGCTCGTCGTAGCCGAGTGACCCGAGGACGTCCCGGATTCCGTCGAACCCGGTCGCGTCCGTCACGGAGAGCACGGCGACCGATCCCTCTGCGGACTGGGCGTACGCCTCCCACTCGACCTCACGCAGGTCGATGCCGTAGGTCTCCTCGAGCAGCACGCCGTTCACCTCGAGCGCCGACAAGCGGGACAGGTCGCGCTCGTAGGCCTCTTTGACGAACCGGTCGATGGGCTCTGCTCCGATCAGCCCGCGCACCGCCGCCCAGTCGGTGTACGACGCACGGAGGGTCTCGACGGGGAGGGTCGCCAGCGCCTCTTCGTACGTCGTGCGACGGTCCTGCCACCACCACCAGGCACCCGTCAGGATCGCCACCGCGAGGAGCATCACCAGCCCGACACGAACTCGCACGCGGGACGGACCCCTTCCGTTCAACAGTTGATGTGAGACTAGCGCCATGTCGTCGGTCGGCAGGATCGTGTCAGCGGGCGCGGTCGTCTTGAGGAAGGCCCCGGGCGCCATCGAGAAGGGCGCCCTCGAGGTGCTGCTCGTCCATCGCCCGAAGTACGACGACTGGTCGTTCCCCAAGGGCAAGCTCGACCCGCACGAGCACCAGACCACCGCCGCGGTGCGCGAGGTGGCTGAGGAGACCGGGCTCGACATCCGCCTGGGTCCGACGCTCTCGACGCAGACCTACCGGGTGCGCAACGGCGGCGGCCGGGCGCGGACCAAGAACGTGCACTACTGGGCCGCCCGCGTGCTGGGTGACGACGACATCAGCGGGTACGCCGCCAACGACGAGATCGACCAGGTCGCGTGGGTCGCCCTCGACAAGGCCCGGAAGTCGCTGAGCTACCCCTACGACGTCGACACCCTCGAGGAGTCGCTGCAGTTCCGGAAGAAGTCCTACCCACTCGTGATCTTGCGGCACAGCAAGGCTCGCGCACGCAGCACCTGGCACCAGGATGACCGAGATCGCCCACTGACCCGCATCGGCGAGTTCCAGTCGGAGCAGCTCGTGCCGATCCTTGCGGCCTACGGCGTCACGCGGCTGGTCAGCTCGAGCAGCCGCCGGTGCTGGACCAGCGTCGGCCCGTACGCCGAGGTGGCCGACATCGAGATCGAGGAGACCTTGGACGTCTCCGAGGAGGAGGCGACTGCACCGAAGGTCGCCGGCGTCGTCGACGCGCTGCTCGAGCTCAAGGAGCCGTCGTTGTTGTGCACCCACCGGCCCGTGCTCCCCCTCGTCTTCGACCGCCTCGGCGTCGAATCCTGCGCCCTGGAGCCTGGCTCGCTGGCCGTCGTGCACCACCGCAACCGCAAGGTGGTCTCCGTGGAGGTGCATGCGGCTCCTAGCGGACGCTGAGCGGCCGCCGCGCCGTAGTTCATGTGGAGTCCGTCTCACAGTCCGCTGTGCGACGCCAAACAGGCAGTCCCTGTTCACCCTTCGTTTACCCGCGACGACGAGTTGCTTCACCTCATCTCCCTACTTTCGAAGGCGTAAGGATCCCAAAAGCACAGGAGAAGATGAAGTGAACCGCACTTCGATCCGCCGACCCGCGGCCATCGCGACGGCACTCGTCCTCGGACTCACCCTTGCCGCATGCGGCAACGACGAGCCGAGCACCGGCGGCGAGGACATCACCGGGGCGGTCGCCGTCGACGGCTCGTCGACCGTCTACCCGATGAGCAACGCGGCAGCTGAGCTCCTCACCGAGGAACACCCGAAGATCGAGACCGCGGTCGGCTTCGCCGGCACCGGTGGCGGCTTCGAGCGCTTCTGCGCCGGGGAAACCGACATCTCCGACGCGTCCCGTCCGATCAAGGAGGACGAGGAGGCGCCCGTCTGTGCCGACGCCGGCATCGAGTACACCGAGCTCCTCGTCGCGACCGACGCGCTCACCGTGGCGGTCAACCCCGACCTCGCCGTGGACTGCCTCACCGTCGACCAGCTGATCGAGCTGTTCGGTCCCAAGTCGAAGGTGGACAACTGGAAGGACCTCGACCCGAGCTTCCCGGACGAGAAGGTCTCCTTCTACTTCCCCGGCGCTGACTCTGGCACCTACGACTACATGGCCGCCGACGTCGTGGGCGATGACTCCGAGGTGCTGCGCGACGAAGGCGTCGAGTCCTCCGAGGACGACAACGTCCTGGTCCAGGGCATCTCCGGCACCAAGGGTGCGGTCGGCTTCTTCGGCTACACCTACTACGAAGAGAACACGGACGCGGTCAAGGCCCTCGAGATCGACAACGGCGCCGGGTGCGTTGCTCCGTCCGCGGAGACCGCCCAGGCGGGCGACTACGCTCCGTTGGCCCGACCGCTGTTCATCTACGTGAACAACGCGTCGTACGCCGACAAGCCCGCGGTCAAGGCCTACGTCGACTTCTACATCGAGAACCTCTCGACGATCGCTGACGCGGCCAAGTTCATCCCGCTGAACGAGGACGACTACGCGGCCACCCAGGAGGCCGTCGCCGGTATCGGCAGCTGAGAAGAAGAACTGGTTACTGCCGGTCATGACAACCGACGCCAGCACACAGGCAGGCCCGCCCTCCGGGGCGGGCCTGCCTGCCGCGCCGAACCTTAGCCGTCGCACCCGACCAGGCGAGGCTGTCATCAAGGCCGTCCTCGTGACGTCGGCCATCCTCTCGGTGGCGATCACCTTCGGGATCATCGCCGCGCTGATCGAGCCCGTCGTCCACTTCTTCGGCGAGGTCTCCTTCAGTGAGTTCTTCGCCGTCCACGACGCGGACCGGGCTGACCGGCTCAAGCCAGCTGTCATCCCGCTCGTCACCGGCACTCTCGTCGTCACCGTCGTCGCCCTGATGGTCGCCATTCCGATCGGGCTCGGTGCGGCCATGTACCTCTCCGAGTACGCCTCGAAGCGGGCGCGGAAGTACCTCAAGCCCACCGTTGAGCTCCTTGCCGGTGTCCCGTCCGTCGTCTACGGCTTCTTCGCCGTGATCTTCGTGACCCCGAACCTGCTCCAAGGATTTCTGGGACTGCCGGTCGGCTTCACCAACGCACTGTCCGCGGGGCTCGTACTCGGCGTCATGATCATCCCGACGGTCGCCTCCCTTTCCGAGGACGCCATGTCGGCTGTCCCCCAGGCACTGCGCCAAGGCTCCCTCGCGATGGGCGCCAACCGGATGCAGACCACGCTGAAAGTGGTCTTCCCGGCTGCTCTGTCGGGCATTGCCGCGGCCATCGTGCTCGGGCTGTCCCGGGCTGTCGGCGAGACAATGATCGTCACGCTGGCCGCCGGCTCCCAGAAGAACTTCTCCCTCAACCCGATGGAGGGGATGCAGACCATGACCGGCTTCATCGCCACCACCGCGGGTGGCGAGAACCCGGTCGGCTCGCTTGAGTACAACATGCTCTTCGCGGTAGCCCTGCTGCTCTTCCTGATCACCTTGGTCATCAACGCGATCAGCATCGCGCTGGTCCGACGGTTCAGGCAGGTGTACTGATGAGCGTCGCCACTGACGCCGCGCGGACCACCACCGCGGCCGCCCTCAGCACCGGCCGTCGTCGCGACCGCAACCCCGCCTCGCTGATCTTCCTCGGCGCGCTCTGGTTCTCGCTGTTCTTCGGCGTGATGGTCCTCGTCGTCCTGATCCTGGACACCGCCTTCGAAGGCTCCCCACGCTTTGACGCCGCGCTGCTGACCAAGCACGAGTCCGTCATCCATCCGGAGCAGACCGGATTCCGAGCCGGGATCCTCGGCAGCGCCTGGCTGATGTTCACGACTGCCATGCTCGCCGTGCCTCTCGGTGTCTCTGCAGCGCTCTACCTCGAAGAGTTCGCCGACAACACCAAGTGGTACAACCGGATCATCGAGCTCAACCTCCAGAACCTCGCAGCGGTTCCCTCGGTCATCTACGGCATGCTCGCCGTGGCCGTCATGGCGCTGTTGGGCTTCGACGACAAGAACATCGTCCTCGGCGGCGCTATCGCCCTGGCGCTGCTCATCCTGCCGGTCATCATCATCACCACGCGTGAGGCCGTCCGCGCCGTCCCGGAGGAGATCCGGTCTGGGTCTCTGGCACTCGGCGCGACGGTGTGGCAGACCACCTGGCGCAACACGCTTCCGTCAGCCGTCCCCGGCATTGCCACCGGCACGATCCTCGGCCTCTCTCGCGCCATCGGCGAGGCCGCACCTCTGCTCATCCTGGGCCTGGCAACGGTGCGCTTCGACCCCGCGGGCTTCACCAGCGTGGTCACGGCTCTGCCGATGCAGATCTTCAACCTGACCTCGCAGTCCCAGGAGGCGTACAAGATCGCTGCGTCGGCTGCGATCATCGTCTTGTTGACGATGATCCTGAGCATGAATGCGATCGCCATCGTCATCCGCAACAAGTTCCAGAGATCCTGGTAGGAGCACCCATGGCCACCCACCCCGCGACCACCTCGTCGCGCGAGCAGCTGCCGGAGCACACCTTCGGGGCACTCACGGTCGGCGAGTCCGAGGAGTCCGTCGTACTTCCCGGGCGACCCCCGGAGCCCGTGATGGAGACCCGCGGCCTCAACGTCTACTACGGCGACTTCCACGCGGTGTACGACGTCAACCTCGCCTTCGGCAAGCACGAGATCACGGCGCTCATCGGCCCGTCGGGCTGCGGCAAGTCCACCGTGCTCAGGTGCCTCAACCGGATGAACGACCTGGTCGCAGGCGCCAAGGTCGAGGGCACGGTGAGCTACCACGGCAAGGACATCTACAGCCCGTCCGTCGACCCGATAGCTGTTCGTCAGCACGTCGGCATGGTCTTCCAGAAGCCGAACCCGTTCCCCAAGTCGATTTACGACAACATCGCCTACGGTCCGCGCGTGATCGGCATGAAGGTCGACAGCATGGACGACGTGGTCGAGAAGGCCCTGCGGGACGCGGCGCTCTGGGACGAGGTCAAGGACAAGCTCAAGCAGTCCGCCTACGGTCTCTCCGGTGGCCAGCAGCAGCGTCTGTGCATCGCCCGGACTATCGCCACCAAGCCGGACGTGATCTTGATGGACGAGCCCTGCTCGGCCCTGGACCCGATCGCAACGGCACGCATCGAGGACCTGATGGTCGACCTGCGCGACGACTACACGATCATCATCGTCACGCACAACATGCAGCAGGCCGCGCGCGTGGCCCAGCGGACGGCGTTCTTCACGGCCATCCCCGACGAGGGCACCGGCAACCGCACGGGTCACCTCGTCGAGTACGACGTGACGGCGAACATCTTCTCGAACCCGCACGACCAGCGGACCGAGGACTACATCACGGGGCGGTTCGGCTGAGCCGCACCCTCACCCGCGCTCTTCTTGCGGTGGCTCTCGCCGCGTCGGTCACTGGCTGCACCCAGCAACAGGATCCGGCCGAGCCGACACCCCCCACGTTGCGCATCGCCGGCAGTCGGCTGCCGGAAGCCTGGATCGCGGGGATTCGGCAGGGGTTCGGCGGGACGAAGCGGTCCGTTCCCACGGCCTACGAGGCGGTCGCAGAGGGTGAGGCTCTCGACGGGCTGCTCGACGGTCGCTATGAGGTTGCGGCGGTCGACGGCCCCCTGTCGAGCGCCCAGCTTCGACAGATCTCCGACTACTGCGGGGGTGAGCCCGACGTAGTGCCTGCCTACGTCAGCCCGGTCGCGGTCGTGTTCCACGTCGAGGGACTGGACTCGCTCCGCCTCAGCCCCGCTGATCTCGCTGCCATCCTGAGCGGGGCCGTCAAGGCCTGGGACGACCCGGTCCTGAAGGCCAGCAACCCAGACGTCGACCTCCCTTCGACACCCCTGACCCTGGTCTCGTACGACGACGCGGCACCCCTGGCTACCGCGGCCCAGGTCTCGGTGCCGCCACCCACCGACGCAGTGACCGCCGACGACGCCGTAGGGATGGCCGTCGCGCTCGCGTCGACGGATGGGGCCATCGGCCTCTTGGAGTGGCGGGTCGTCGGTGACCTCGACGTGGCCGAGATCGTCGCCGGCAAGACATCCGTTGCTCCCACCGATGCCTCCACGGCAAACCAGCTTGCTCGAGCATCGTTCACGATCGACAGAGCCGTGCCCTCGGTTGCCTGGGCGCCAGCCAACGAGACGGCGTACCCCTATCTCCTGGTGACCTACCTCGTCGCCTGCCCCCTGGACGGCACCGCCGGGCATTCGATCGGGAAGGCGCGCACGCTTCTTCGCTACGCCGTGAGCGAGAGCGGCCAGCTGACCGGGCACGAAGCCTCGGGGTCGCTCCCCCTCACGCCACGCCTCCGGACGGAGTCACTCCGCGCGTTGCTGGGCCTGACCTGATCAGGGCAGCTGGAACACGTAGTGGCAGGTGAAGTAGACCAGCGCAGCCATCGAGCCGGCCATCGGGAAGGTCAGGACCCAGGCCATCACGATCGTCCTGGCCACGCCCCATCGGACGGCGGAAAGACGCTTGGTCGCGCCGACGCCCATCACGGCCGAGGTGATCGTGTGCGTCGTGGAGATCGGGGCCTCGAAGGCGAATGCCGTCGTGTAGAGAACACCAGCGGCCACTGACTCGGCCGCGAAGCCTCGGGGTGGGTCGAGGTGGATGATCCGGCGGCCCAGCGTGCGCATGATCCGCCAGCCACCGGCGTACGTGCCCAATGAGATAGCCGCCGCGGCCGAGAAGATCACCCATACCGGGAGGCTGTCGCCCTCGGCGACATATCCCCCGGTCAGCAGCGCCAGGAAGATCACGCCCATCGTCTTCTGTGCGTCCTGGAGGCCGTGACCGAGCGCCATCGCACCGGCTGAGATGGTCTGGGCGTAGCGGAAACCACGGTTGGTCCGCCCCGGGTTGGCGCGACGGAAGAGCCACATGATCGCGACCATCACAACGAAGGCAGCCGCGAAGCCGAAGAGGGGCGACGCGATCATCGGGATGAGGATCTTGTCCACGATGACGTCCCACTTGACGAGCGTGGAAATGGTCCCGGGCGCCACCGCGGCGTAGGCCATCGCCGAACCGACCAGACCGCCGATGAGGGCGTGCGACGACGACGACGGCAGACCGAAGTACCAGGTCAGCAGGTTCCAGGCGATCGCTCCGATCAGCCCCGCCATCACCACGACCAAGCCGTGCGTATCGCTCGGTGGCGTGATCACCTTCCCGACCGTGTTCGCGACCTCCTGGCCGAGGAAGGCGCCGATGAAGTTCATGACCGCCGCCATCGCGAGAGCGATGCGCGGCGTGAGCGCACGCGTCGACACCGAGGTGGCAATGGCGTTGGCCGCGTCGTGGAAGCCGTTGGTGTAGTCGAAGACGAGAGCAACGGCCACGACCGCGATGACGATCGCGAGGTCCATGGTGGGACTCAGCTCTCCTTGACGGCGATCTGCTCGACGATGTTCGCGACCTTCTCGAAGCCGTCGATCGCGTCCTCTAGGGAGTCCACGATGTCCTTGAGCTTCAGCACCTCGAGTGCCTCGTAGGAGCCGCTGAACAGCTTGGCCAGGATCCTGCGGTACGACTTGTCGCCGGTGTTCTCGAGACGGTTGATCTCGATCCAGTACTCCTCGAGATCCTGCATGGACTTCAGCCGCGGCATCGACTCGGCCGTGAGCTCGGCGCAGCGCTGGATCACCTCGACCTGCTTGGCGAGCTCCTTGGGGAGCTTCTCGACCTCGTAGAGCAGGACCAGGTCGACGGCCTCCTCCATGAAGTCCATGACGTCGTCGAGGCTCGACGCGAGCGAGTAGATGTCCTCGCGGTCGAACGGCGTGACGAACGTGCTGTTCACCCGGCGCACGATGGTGTGCGTCGTCTCGTCGGCTTCGTGCTCGGCGTCGCGCATGCGCTGCGCGATGCCTTCGCGGTCGTTGCCGTCGCCGAGCATCTCCGCCAGAAGCGCCGCACCCGTGACCAGGTGCTCGGCGGCCTCGGTGAAGAGGTCGTAGAAGGTGTTGTCGGAGGGACGGAAGCGCAAACCCACAGCGAACTCCTGACGAACGGACACAAACCGCGCTAACTCTAGGTGCACGGGGGCAGCCCCGTGCAACCGAGCCTTGTTTATGGTCGGTGGACCGTGTCAGTCACGCGGGAGGTCGCGCACCTGCTGCGCCGGGATCGGCGAGACCTCGGTCACGCCGAGCAGCCGGTCGATGTCCTCTTGGGACAGCCGTTGCTCCGATGCGCTCGCCGCGATGATGAGGTTGGTCGTGAGCTCCACCTCAGCAAGCAGTTCCGCGTCCTCGAGAGGCACGTCTAGCTGGTCATCCATGACGGCCCCCCTCCGAGTCGTCGCTTCGTTCATCGTCCCCGTCTCATCTCGTCCTCGGAACCATTGTTTCCGATAGACGGTGAGGTACCCATAGTCATTTGGGACAAAACGAGTAGGCCCCGACTGATCAGTCGGGGCCTACCGTTATGCCTAGTCAGGCTGTGTCGCCTCAGGCGGGACGAACGTTCTCGGCCTGGGGGCCCTTGGGACCCTGGGTGACCTCGAACTCGACCTTCTGGTTCTCCTCGAGGGCCTTGTAGCCGTTCATCTGGATCGCCGAGTAGTGGACGAAGACGTCGTCGCCGCCGCCGTCCTGCGCGATAAAGCCGAAGCCCTTCTCCGCGTTGAACCACTTCACTGTGCCAAGAGCCATGCTCTTACTTCTCCTAATTTGGGGCTGGGATCGCCACTTCGACGGTCCCGCATCACGTGCGGTGTGACGTCGAGCCCCCTCGAGAAGCCCCCTGTGGACAACTGAGAGTCAACGCCGTCGGCCATGCCATACGTACTGGCAAAACTCCGCGGGCGTAGTACCTGCTGGAACCTTGCACCTGATGCTCCCAAAACCCTACCAACGATCTCCGCCGATATGGAGATCCAGACACAAAACCCGTGTAAACCGCTCACGGCGCTCAGGCATCTAACAGGTATGAACATCCGGATCCGCGCATCGCTCGCAGCGAGCGCCGTCGCCCTCTCGCTTGTCGGGACAACCTCCCCAGCTGGCGCACTACCCGCGTACACCACCGAACCGACTAGTTACACCAACAACCGTCTGCAGGGTCAGCCCATGGTCGTCGGGCTCAGAGTGTCCGAGCACGCCCACTTCGACCGGGTAGTCATCGATGTCGACGGTCGGCGGCCCGGCTACCGGGTCCGGTACCTACCCCGGCTCAGCTACGACGGGTCCGGCGCCGACGTACCCCTGAAGGGGCGCAAGCGGTTGTCGATCGCCCTGTTCCCCGCGAGGGCCCACGACCTCGCCGGGCACAACGTGTACGCCGGGCCGCAGCTGCAGCAGTTCACCCTGCCCATGCTGCGGGGGGTGGCCTTCACGGGCGACTTCGAGGGCGTCGTGTCGTTCGGGCTCACCGCCCGGGCGAAGCACGGCTACCGGATCTTCACGCTGAACGACCCGTCACGAATCGTGATCGACCTCAAGCACTAGGAGAGGACGCCGATCGGCGCGTAGCTCACGCCTGGGAACACCTTCGTGACGTCCTTGTCCGGGAAGCGCTTGTGCACGATCTCGCCCAAGACCTGGCGGTAGTCGGTCGTGACCTTCAGGTCGTCATCCCGTCGGGTGCCGTGGGTGAGCCCTGGCCAGCTCCCGTGGTACTGGCCGCCCTTCACGCCCGCACCCATCAGCATCATCATGTTGCCCCAACCGTGGTCGAGGCCCTGGCTGCCGTTCTCCTCCAGCCGGCGACCGAACTCGCTGATGGTCGCCAGGGTGACCCTGCTACGCAGGGGACCCAGGTCCTGGAGGAAGGCGCTGGTCGCCGTCGCGAAGGCCCGCAGCTGCCCGCGCATCCGGCCCCAGTCGAGCGTGCCGTAGCCGGTGTGCATGTCCCAGCCGCCGAAGTCGACCGTGATCACCTGCGTACCGATGTCCGCCTTGATCAGCCTCGCCGCGTCCATGAGCGCCTGCGCCAGGTCCTCGCCGGGCCACTCGCTCGGGTAGGGCACCGTCGGGGTGTACGGCGCCTGGGCGATCGGGCGGACCTTGTTCGCGGTGGCGTACGCCGACTCGAAGCCACGACCCAGTGCGCCGGGTGCACCGGCCCACATCGTCTGCAGCGACGTCAGCCGTCGGGTGCCCCATTCGCCGGCGTCCTCGGCTCCGGCCAGGAGGATGCCGTCCAGATTTGGTGCAGTGACCGTCGGCGAGGGCCCTTCGACCTGGGTCGCGGGGGTCGACGTTCCGAGGGCGACTGCGTCGATCGGGTCAGGGGCTGCGTTGAGACCCACCATGCGGTTGATCCAGCCGCGACGGACGCTCGAGCCTGCATCCGCGTCCTCGACCAGCTCGGTGGCCGAGAAGTGCGACCGGTTCAGGACGGGAAGGCCGACGGCGTTCACGACCGCGAGCTCACCGCTGTTCCACGCCCACAGGAGAGGTTCGAGCTGGGGGTGCAGTCCGAACATCGCGTCCTTGGCGAGCAGGGAGGCGGTCGGGACCTTGGTGGTGGGCCGGGCGGTGGCGTATGCAGCCTCGCCATGGGGCACGACCGCCCCGAGTCCGTCGATGCCGCCACGGAAGCTGAGCACCACCAGCACGTTGCCGCCGGGCTCAGCGCCGTACGACGCCTGGAGGAACGTGTCCCCGACGAGGCTCGTGGTCACGGCGCCTGCCGCCATCGCACCCAGGAAGCTCCGGCGGGAAAGCATCGCCGCCCGGGCGTACTCGTCACAGCAGTCCATCGCTCTCACCTCCCCATGTGCTGCGGGGAGTCGAGGAGGACGGTGGTCAACCGCTGGAACTTCCACTCGATCACGGAATGCTCGGGGTCGATGATCTCGGCCGGGGCCTCGCCGATGGCCTCGCAGACCGCCTGCAGCAGCCGGGCCGTCGAGGGCCGCCCGAGCCAGGTCTGGCTGAGGTGGTCGACGAAGGCGTCGAGGCGGATCCGGTCCTGCGGAAGCCACGAGACGGGTGCGCGGTAGCCCACCTCATGGATCGGCCACCAGCCGCCGGCCAGGTTCCCGTGCATCCGGAAACTGGTAAGCATCCGGCTCACGGAGGTCCAGGCCGCAGCGTTCTCCGGGGCCCCGTCGGGCGCCAGCCAGTGGTAGAGCGGCAGGGCACCGTGGGTCCAGGCCATTGCATTGGCGAACGAGCTGTCGCGGACTGGCTTCCGCGGGGTCACCTTGAGCGCTCGCATGGTGGCGACCAGGTCGTCGTACGGCGTCCGTACCTTGCGGCCGCGAGATGCCCAGAACTCCGGCTCCTCGATGAGAGCCAGGAGCATAGGCGTGATCTTGGTGCCGTTGCGCAGGTAGACCTTGGCGAGCCTGCCGACGAGCCCGGCGCTCGGCGTGTCCGATACGAACCTCTGCGCCAGCTTCCGGGCGATGCGGCGGGCAGTGGCCGGGTGCCGGGCGAGGTAGCGCAGGTAGGCGAGGGTGACCTCACGGCCGTCACCCTTGCCGTTCGGGTGCTTGAAACCGAGGACTGTCACCGCTCCGGTGGTGTGCCGACCCGGGTCGTAGATCCCGTTCCAGGAGGTGTTGAGAACCGTGTAGCCGGACAGGATCTTGGCGGAGTCCTTGACCATCTGCTCGGTGTAGCCGGCCTCGCGCCCGACGGTGTGCAGCTCGAGCAGCTCGCGTCCGTGGTTCTCGTTGGGCGCTCCCTTCACCGACCGCCAGTTGTCCAGGTACAGCTGCATCGCGGGATGCAGAGTGGCGTTGATGAGCAGGGTCTCGAACGACGACAGCGCGTAGCGGCGCAGCAGGTCGTCGTACGGCTTGCGCTGGAGCCAGGCGAAGTCGCCGTTGGCTGGGACGTGCAGGTGGTTCGACCAGAAGTCGGTCATCTGCTCGAGCACCTGGCGCTCGCTATGGGTGCGGCGCAGCAGGGACAGGTTGCCCAGGTCTCGGGCGTGCTCCCAGGCCGGGTAGATGCCGGCGGAGTTGCGCAGGTCCTTGGTCTGGGCCGACCAGCCCAATGCCGGGTACCACCCAGGGAATGACTGGGTCAGCGCGTTCTCGGGCACCTTGGCCGGCGCGAGCTGGGCGAGGAACCATTTGCGGTACCCGCCCGCCTTCCGGAGTTGGCGCAGCGTCTGGGGCGTGTAGCCGCCGGCGAACCGGTTCAGCAGGTGCAGCTCACGCGCGGTGGGCACGGGCGGTGCGGTCACGGTCTCCTCCCAGGACACGGATGAGGTTCCATTTTCCTGGGCCTGCTACCGACACGGAGTCATTTCGTGAAAACCGGCAAAGCTGGTAACAAAACGCCCAAAAGGCTGTACGCTGATTCGACTGAGGACTGCGAGGTCCCAGGACGCGACCGGGGGGTCGCGGTACATGACCCTTGGGGGGGTTTCAGCATGACTGACGACCTGGGCGTACGCCATCCGGGGCGCCGCGAGGCCGCTGTGGCGACCGCTGTCGCCGTGCTCCTGGTGATGGTCTCGTGGCTCGCCGGCCAGTTCGGCGACGGCAACCAGGGCCCTAGCGCGGGGCTCGCCGCCAGCAGCGGAGCCGACGTCAACGAGCTCGACGTCCCCGGCGGCGAGGTGACGGAGGACGACATCCGTGCATGCCTGACCCGCCCCTTCGCCCGCAGCCTCACCGAGGTCTCGGTCCTCTACTCGTCCATGCAGCTGGTCGAGGGCGGTGAGGTGCCGGTCCTGATCCTCCGCAACACCAGCGACGAGCTGCGCCTCTGCGACGTGAACGGCGGCGACCACCCGTCCGTAGCCCCGATCGAGTACGCCGACGAGGGGACTCCGGTCCGCTACCTCTCCAACGGCCGGATGACGTGGGACTGCGACGGCACCAAGCTGAGCGGCTTCAACGTCACCCAGTGGTACTCCGTGGCTCCTGTGGTCGCGCGCGCCGAGCTCCGTTTCATCATCGACGGGACGACCGGTCCGTGGTTCAGCGCCAGGGCACAGGGCGGCTTTGTGCATGTCCACGGCTGGCTGGGCGAGCAGAACGACGGCGCGAAGGTGCAGCTGGAGAGCCGCGTGCTCGACGAGAACGGCGCGGTTGTCGCCCAGAGCGAGGTCCCGACCGACCCGCAACCCGTCATGGACTGCGACGGTCGCAGCATCCAGATCGGCTGAGCTGTCCTTTAGTCGACCGGGCGCTTACGGGCTGAGTTGAGCGCGACCAGCCTCGTCACGACCATCGCGATGTAGAAGAGCCCGGCGACCTGCTCGAGCATCACCACGCTGCGCGAGTGCCCGGTGATCGGCAAGATGTCGGAGAGCCCCGTGCTCGACAGCGTCGTGAACGACAGGAACAGCAGCTCGGTCCAGGTCCGGGCATCCTCCGGGGCGACTGCAGCGGTGAACGACCCCGGATCCAGTGCCTGGATCACGACGTACAAGTGGGCGAAGGCCCAGGCCACCAGGGTGAAGACCGCCCCGATCGCGAAGAGCTCGTCGGTGGTCACGTGCTCGTCGTCGAGCATGTAGCGCAGCATCGCGCTCGCGGCGTAGAAGTAGAGCGCGGCCTCGAAGCCGGACGCCCATGGCGCCAGCCCCTCCTCGCCCGTCGCCACCTGCACGACGAGCAGCGCCACCGCCGGCACGGCCATGGTCCCGGCGACCCACGTCACTCCAGGAGTCGCGCGTACGGCGTACACGGCGAGGCCCAGGACGACCAGGCCGAAGAGCGCGAAGAGCTGACGTCCCTCGAACGACTCGTCCAGGAAGGGATAGAGCAGCACCCCCAGCATCTGCACCGCCAACAACACGGCACAGGGCGTCTCCCGCATGAAGCGCAGCACTCGCATGCGCCGAGGCTAGCCTCCGCAGGTCGTCGGGCTCATCCTGATGCCTCCCCGGCGCTGCGTACTGGGGCGTGAAAGACTTCACTCTCACATGGGCCTCTAGCTCAACTGGCAGAGCAGCGGACTTTTAATCCGCGGGTTCAGGGTTCGAGCCCCTGGGGGCCCACCAGGGTTGTTGTATTGCTCCGGTTGACGCGTGACGTTTCGTCCGTCGTTTCTCTCAGCTCTTGACGAGCTCGTCGTACCGCTGTCGAGCCGCTTCCCCCGAGGTGCCGAGCTGTTCGCCGATGACGGCCCAGCTCACTCGATGACGACGCGCCTCCGTGACAGCGACTAACAGGTCGCGGTCCGCGTTGGCTCGACGTGCGGCCGCCATGCGCAGAGTGACCAGACTCGACGCCTTGCCTTCGTCTCCGTCAGTGGGCTCGTAAGCCTCGAACACGTCCGCGAGCTTGTCGGCCTGAGCCAGGATCTCGTGCAGTGAACGCGGCATCGTGATCATCCCTCTAAGAACTTTGCGCGGGCTGGCATGGCATGAACGATCACGAGCCCCGGTTCATCTCGACTCTCGACGACTCCGACCTCGAGCAACCGCCCCGAGGCGTCGGGACCGATCAGCATGGTCATCTCCTCGGCAACCCGAAACGTGCGCACCGGATTGCGGAACGCGTGGAGCATGTCAACGTCGTCGACGGCATGACGTCTGGCCGAGTCGACCACCAATGGCTCATGTTCATCCACTCCAAGTTACCTTCCCGAGGCGACGACTGCAAGTTAACTTGCTGCATTGGTCGCGCACGGCTCCTCCGCGCGGCCGACCCGACTACTCAGTCAGTCTGCAGACCGCCACCGACAGTCACTGTGGTGGCAGACGAGGAGTCTGGACCTTCAGGGTTACCAGGGGAGCACACGGCCGGACGGAGTCCGAGTGTCGATCGTCGCGGGCCGGAGTGGCCGCTGCGGCTTCGGCTTGACGATGCGGATCTGTGGCATGACGGACGCTAGTCCTGCTCGGCGTCGTCGTCGCCGTGCTTGTCGGACACCCAAGAGCCGTTGGCCGCGTAGGTGACGCCGTTGCCCCAGTGGTCCGAGTCCCAGTCGATCATCGTCTTGCCTCCCGTCTCGTGTTGCTCTGATTTCAGACTGCGCCGACGTCGGCCCCCGCGCATCCGGATGACCACTTAGGTGGAAACAGGGATACCCCTGGCTCTTCCCCAGTCAGCCGTTCGGCGCGACGCGGGGGCCGATCGCCGCCTCAGTGGACGGGAACGCCCGCCTCGTCGCCGGCCGCCTGGTCGGGCACGGCCATCGGCTTCGGCCGGAGGAATGCCCCGCCGATCACCGCCGCTGCCGTGGCGAAGAGGGCGCCCACTCCGAACGCGACTCGGAAGCCACCGTTCAGCGCCTCGAGCGAGGTCGGGTCAGCCTGGGCACCGGTCCACGAGGACGAGACCGCGACCAGGACCGCCAGGCCCAGCGCGCCACCCATCATGAAGCTGGTGTTGACGACGCCGGAGGCGAGACCGGCCTCGTGCGGCTCGACATCACCCATCGCCGCCAGAAGCACCGGGTTGAACGCGATGCCGGCGCCCAGGCCGAGCAGCACCATCGCGGGAAGCACGTGCACGACGTACTGGCCGCCGACCGGTGCGAACGCGAACAGGGCCAAACTTGCGGCAACCAGCGCGAGGCCGACAGCGAGGGGTGTCCGGATGCCGAAGCGCATGACCAGCCGGTCGGAGACCCTGAGCGAGCAGACCGCCATCACGATGCAGGCGGGGAGGTAGGACAGGCCGACATGGAGCGCGTCGTAGCCGAGCACCTGCTGCAGGTAGAGCGCCGACAGGAAGAACCAGGCGAACATGCCGCCCGCCCACAGCACACCGATCACCTGGGAGATCGACACGTTGCGGAGCTTGAACAGGCGAAGCGGAACCAGCGGGTGCTCGACGCGTGCCTCACGGACGACGAAAGCGACCATCAGGGCTGCAGCAAGCGCGAGCAGGCCGAGAGTCTCGGCGGACGCCCAGCCGGCCTGGTTGCCACCGACGACGGCGTACACGGCGATCATCAGCGAGAGCGTGACCAGCCCGGCACCGGGTACGTCGAGACGCTGGCTGCTGTCTCGGACCTCATCGGCAGGCAGTACCCGGCTCGCTGCGAACCAGACGCCGATGCCAATGGGTACGTTGACCAGGAAGATCCAGTGCCAGTTCAGCAGGCCGGTGAGGACACCACCGGCAAGTACGCCGACCGCGCCGCCGCCCGACATCACGAACCCGAAGAAGCCCATCGCCTTCGCGCGCTCGGCGGGGTCGGTGAAGAGGCCCATGATCAGGGCCAGTGCGACCGCGGAGACGGCAGCACCGCCGAGGCCCTGGACCGCGCGACCGACAACCAGGAGAAGTGGGGTGGGAGCCAAACCGCAGGCGATGCTGGCGGCGGTGAAGGAGACCACTCCGCCGAGGAAGACGCGCTTGTTGCCGAACAGGTCACCCAGTCGCCCGGACAGCAGCAGGAAGCCGCCGAAGGTGAGCATGTAGGCGTTGACCACCCACGCGAGGGCGGTCTGGGAGAAGCCCAGCTCGGCCTGGATGGACGGCAACGCGACGTTCACGATGTTGGTGTCGAGGACGATCATCAGATCGCCGAGGCAGAGCACGTACAGCGCCAGCCAGCGGGCTTGCTTGTCGTTCATGGTGTCTCCCTGGTCAGTGGGTCTGTCACCTACTCCACGAACGGCCAAGGCCGGATCCGACAGCTCCTCGAAGTTTTCCTCCGATTTTTTTCGGGCGGCTGTCGTATCCAGGTCTACCGGTTCGTAGACCAGGTAGCCGGGCCTGACAACGGGCCGGGAACCGACAAGGATGGCGGTGAGAGCCGCCCCTTTCTCAGGAGGAAAGCCATGCCGCAGTACATGCTGTCCGTGCTCAACGACCCCACCGTGGACTTCGACGCGATGCCCGAAACAGAGATCAAGCAGATCCACGCGGACGTCGATGCCTTCAACGACGCCGCTCGGCAGGCCGGCAAGTGGGTCTTCGCGGGAGGTCTCGCACCGATCGAGTCCACGACGACGGTCGACAACTCCGGCGAGGCGCCGGTCTTCACCGACGGACCGTACTCCGAGTCGAAGGAGTACCTCGGCGGGTTCTGGATCCTCAGCTTCGAGGACCTCGACGAGGCTCTGGAGTGGGCCGCCCGTGGGTCCAAAGCCTGCCGCGGGCGCGTCGAGGTCCGCCCGTTCGATTCCGCTGGCGACTGAGACGGTCGTTGGCCGACGTCGAGCAGGTCTTCCGCGCCGAGTACGGCCGGGTGGTCGCCGGGTTGGTACGCCGGTTCGGCGACATCGACATCGCTGAGGAGGCGCTCGCCGACGCGCTGGTCATCGCTCTCGAGCGGTGGCCAGCCGACGGCGTACCTCCCAACCCGGCAGCTTGGCTGACCAAGGTCGCCAACAACAAGGCGATCGACCGGTTGCGACGCGAGAAGGTCCGCGACGAGAAGTACGCCGAGGCTGCCATGATCACCGACGACACCCCCGCCGAGCCGACGGGCCCGGTCACCGACGACCGGCTTCGACTCATCTTCACCTGCTGTCACCCGGCGCTCGCGCCGGAAAACCGGATCGCGCTGACGCTGCGCCTGCTCGGGGGGCTCACGGTTGCCGAGATCGCCCACGCGTTCCTGGTGCCGGAGACCACGATGGCTCAGCGCATCACCCGGGCGAAGGCCAAGATCAAGCAGGCGCGGATCCCGTACCGCGTGCCCTTGGCTCACGACCTCCCCTCGCGGATGTCGGCCGTTCTCGCGGTGCTGTACTTGATCTTCAACGAGGGCTACCTCTCCACGACCGAGGAGTCGGTCCGCGAGGACCTCTGCTCCGAGGCGATCCGGCTGACCCGGCAGTTGCGTGAGGCGAGTACGCCGCTCGGCCCGCAGCCGGAGGTGGTCGGGCTGCTCGCACTGATGCTGCTGCTGGATGCACGTCGTCCAGCGCGGGTGCGCGACGGCGTACTCGTCACGCTGCCCGACCAGGACCGCTCGGCTTGGAACTCTGCCCAGATCGACGAGGGACACTCGTTGGTCCGCCAATGTCTTGAGCTGAACCGACCCGGGCCGTACCAGATCCAGGCCGCTATCAACGCGGTCCACACGGACGGCCCCGACGCGGCGGCCACCGACTGGTCGCAGGTCGTGGCGCTCTACGACCAGCTGTCGGCACTCGCACCGTCCCCGATCGTCGCGCTGAACCGTGCCATCGCGGTGGCCGAGCTCGACGGACCCCAGGTGGCGCTGGCGATCGTCGACGACCTGGACCTCGGCTCGTACCACGCGTTCCACGCGACCAGAGCTGACCTGCTTCGCAGGCTGGGCCGGTACGACGAGGCGCGGGCCGCCTACGAGCTGGCGATCGGACTCACTCAGAACGCGGCTGAGCGAGCCTGGCTCGCGGGGCGTCGCGATTCGGCCGGACCCTAGGTCTCAGAGAAGGACTCCCGCTCGAAACGTGCGTGCGGCATCGTTGTGTGCGGAGCCCGATGACCGACTCAGTGGGAAGGCGCATGGAGATGTCCGGACGGTTCGGCCGACTGATCCTGGTCGCCGTGCTTGCGTGGGCCGGGCTGGTGCCCGCGGCGAATGCCGGCGAACATCACCACGTCACTGTGGATCGGCACCAGCTGCGCGGTGGCCAGAGCCTGACCGTGACTGCGACGTCCACCAGCGAGTGTGCGTGGGTGCTCGAGTGGAACGGTGCCCGCCAGGCAAAGGTCGCCCGCGTCCTAGTCGCGACGTTCTCGGCACCCGCTGTGTCTCAACGAGCTCGGATCCCCTTGCACGCCACGTGTTTCATGACCCACTCCAAGTTCCGGACGACTGGCGCGCACCCGAAACCTTCGGCTTCCGGGAGCGGCACGACGGCTCAGTACCTCAGAGTGACGGTGCCGCCGAGCTGGCGGCACACGATCCCCATCACGGTCCTGCCGTCAGAGACGGGCGTCCTTCCCGACGAGACCGGCCTGCCCGGCACCGGCGGCCCACCCTTGTGGTTGCTACTGACCGGCCTCGGAACGTTGCTGGGTGGCGTGGGCCTGACTACGCGGAGATCCCGTCGTACATCACGCGCCGGATCGCGTCACTGAGTCGCGCCTGCTCGGCTGCGTCAGGCGACGCAATGCCCGCGAGGACCGAGCCCAGGATCATCCCGTTGAGAGCGACCGCGGTGCCGGACACGTCGAGATCCGCCCGCAGATAGCCCAGCCGTACGCCGTGCTCGAGGTAGGCGGCCGTGACACCGGTCGCCATCGTCATGAAGTCCTGGACTCGTTGACCCATCGCTGGGTCGATGCCCGGAGCCTGGAGCAGGATCATCCGCGGAACCCGCGGGTCCTCCAGCAGGATCCGGCCGAGCGCGACCCCGATGCGGGCGGTCTGCTCGCGGTAGTCGTCGAGGGTGTCGACCGCGTCGGGAGCGTTCTCCTCGGCAAGGGCCCCGAGGACGCGGTTGATGAGGTCGTCGATGACGTGGTCGACGATGTCGCGCTTGTTCTCGAAGTAGCGGTAGAAGGTGCCGTGCCCGATACCCAGTCGCGCGGCGATGTCGGCGATGCCGGTCGCGTGGTAGCCCTTCGCGGTGAAGACCTCGAAGGCGGCGTCGATGATGTCGCGCCGCAGCTCGAGCTTCTTGCGCTCGGCACGGGTGAGCGTCGGCGAGGTCAACCTTTCCTCCTTCGTCGGGCGGGAACCCTTGCGATACCGACGGTATCTGACGTACGGTTCCAGAAGTGACATCCTATTCCGAAGAGGTGGAGATGGCCAGGAAGACACCGGAGACCACGCGTGGCCTGGTGCTCGGCTGCGGCGCTGCGGTCGGGTTCGCCTGGAGCGTCGGAGCACTCAGCAGGGTCGAGGAGACGCTCGGCTGGGACGCCCGCACGGCCGACGCCATCATCGGTACGTCGGCGGGCTCGGAGCTCGCAGCCATGCTCGGGGCCGGCTACTCGGTGGCCGACCTGGTGTCCGCGCTCGAAGGGGCTCCTGATGCACCTGCCGTGATCGCGGACCACTTGGCGGCGGGACCTGGGCTCGTGCCCGCGGTTCCAGGGCTGGGTCTCACCGCGCCGGCGTACGCCGCTCTCGTGTCGCGTCGTGATCTCGACGTGCTCGCAGCAGTGGCCGGCCTGCTCCCGAAGGGCCGCGGCGACGCAACCTGGCTGCGCTCCATCGGCAATGAGCTCGGTCAGCCCTGGGTCTCGCACCCGCGCACGTGGTTGGTCGCAGCCGACCGCGCAAACGGTGAGCGAGTCGCCTTCGGCGCACCGGGATCGCCGCCGACCGATGTCGGCACCGCCATTGCAGCGTCCTGGGCGGTGCCCGGCCTCTTCCCGCCGGTGAAGATCGGCAAGCGCGCGTACGTCGACGGCGGCGTTGTCAGCCCAACCTCGGCCGACCTGCTCGTGCCATTGGGGTTGGACGAGGTCGTCATCCTCGCGCCGATGTGCAGTGCCGGCGGCGCGAAGGGCCGAGGGCTGAGCCGCATCGAGCGCATCGTCCGCCGAGCCATGACCAAGAGACTCGACCAAGAAGTCGGCCTCCTCGAGGCTGCCGGCACTCGGGTAATGCGCATCGAACCCACCCAGGCGGATCTCGACGTCATGGGCTTCAACTTCAGCGACTACCGCCGCCGCGAGGCAACTCTCGCCTCGGCACTGACCACCACCCACCTCTGAGGAGCGCACGATGAGCCAGCACATCAAGGTCGACGGTGCGAGCGTCGCCATCACCGGCGCCGCGCGCGGCATCGGGCTCGCCACCGCCAAGCTCTTCGCCTCGCGCGGGGCACGCGTGGCCATCGGCGACCTCGACGAGGCTCTCGCGAAGGCAGCCGCCAAAGAGGTCGGTCACGGAGCCTCGGGGCACGCCCTGGACGTCGCTGACAAGGCGTCGTACGCCGTCTTCCTCGAAGCAGCCCAGGGTGAGCATGGCGTGCTCGACGTACTGGTCAACAATGCGGGCATCATGCCGAACGGCGCGTTCCTCGAGCTCGACGACCGGACCGACCGACTGCAGTTCGACGTCAATGTCTTCGGTGTCATCAACGGCATGAAGCTCGCACTGCCCGGCATGCTCGAGCGCCGTCGCGGTCACGTCGTCAACGTTGCTTCCCTCGCGGGGAAGTTCCCGGTGCGTGGGCTCGCGGTCTACAACGCGACGAAGTTCGCCGTCGTCGGACTCAGCGCCGCCACTCGGCTCGAGCTCGAAGGCACCGGCGTCACGCTGACCGCCGTACTCCCCTCCGCCGTCGACACCCCGCTCGCCTCCGGCCTCAGCATGGCGCCGCTCCCCAAGGTCAAGCCCGAGGCGATCGCAAAGGCTATCGTCGACAGTGTGCGCAGCCCGAAGGCCGAGGTGGCCGTGCCGTCGTACGTCGGTCGGATCGCAGCCCTGTCACAGGTGACGCCGGAGCCCGTCCTGCGCCAGGTCCGTCACGCACTCCGCGATGACCGGGCGCTTCGCGGAGACACCGCGGCACGCGCTGCCTACCAGGCCGAGCTCGAGCGACTGGCGGGAGCCGAACGATGACTGGAAAGCGCGACCCGCGGATCATCATCATCGGCGCCGGCGTCGCGGGCATCGCGACCGCAGTCACCTTGCGGAAGGCCGGCTTCCACAACTTCACGATCCTGGAGAAGGGTTCTGACGTCGGCGGCGTGTGGCACTGGAACCACTACCCCGGTCTGACCTGCGACGTCCCGTCGAACATCTACCAGTTCTCCTTCGCCCCGAAGCCGAACTGGAAGCACATCTTCGCGACCGGCCCCGAGATCCAGCGGTACCACCGCGAGGTCGTCGAGAAGTTCGGCCTCGGCGAGCACCTCCGGCTCGACACCGAGGTCACGTCGGCGATCTTCAACGGCGCGAGCTGGTCGGTGACGACTGCGGCGGGCGAGGAGATCGAAGCCGACTTCGTGATTGCGGCGACCGGCGTGCTGCACCACCCGTTCACGCCCGACATCCCCGGTCTCGACTCGTTCGAGGGCGACGTCGTGCACACCGCGCGATGGGACGACTCGCTCGAGACCGCGGGGAAGCGCATCGGCGTCATCGGCACCGGCTCGACCGGCGTGCAGGTCTTCTCCGCCTTGCAGAAGGAAGCCAGCCACATCACGCAGTTCGCGCGTACGCCGCAGTGGGTGCTGTGGGCACCGATGGGTCTCCCGCAACCGCGAGTGGTGAGCATGGCGCTGGGTGCTGCGCCCAAGGCCAACGACGCCTTGTACGACGTACTCCTGCGCGGCTCAGCGATCCTGGTGGACATCGTCACCAAGCCGACGTGGCGTCGGAAGCTCGTGCAGGACTACGCACGACTGAGCCTCAAGGCGCAGGTCCGTGACCGCTCGCTCCGCCGGGAGCTCACGCCTGACTACCAGCCACTGTGCAAGCGGCAGGTCATCTCGGGCTCGTACTACCGCGCGGTCAAGGCCGACAACGCGGAGCTCGTCTCCGACACCATCACCGAGGTCACCCCCACAGGCATCCGCACGGAGGATGGCCGCGAGCACGAGCTCGACCTCATCGTGATGGCCACCGGCTTCAAGGCCCACAACTACATGCGCCCGATGAACCTGCGTGGTCGCGACGGCCTCACGATCGACGAGGCCTGGGCCAAGGGTCCGCGTGCCTACCGGATGACGGCCATCCCCGGTTTCCCCAACCTGTTCACGGTTCTGGGCCCCAACTCACCCACGGGCTCGATCTCGCTGCAGTACTCCGCCGAGCTCACTGCCCGCTACATCGCGCAGTGGCTCGAGCGTTGGCGCGACGGGGAGCTCGACACGGTCGAGGTCACGGAGGAAGCGACCACCCGCTTCAACGACCAGGTCGTCGAGGCGATGGGCCCGACGGTCTGGAACACCGGCTGCAACTCCTGGTACTTCAACGAGGCGGGCGGCATCGACCTGTGGCCCTTCGACCGCAAGACGATGACCGACATGCTGGGTACGCCGGACGAGCGCGACTTCTTCGTCGCCTGAGGAGGTCGAGCGGTCAGTCCCCTACGTGTACGTCGCCGTCGCGCACCTCGACCTTGGCGCGCTTCAGCGGCGCCATGCGGGTGATCCCCTTGAACATGGCCCCCAGGCCGGGGATCTTGGCGAAGACGCCTTGCGGCCCGCGGACCATCAGGCCCGTCTGTACGTCGTACTTGGACTGGTGCCACGGACACACGAGGCAGCCGTCCGTGTCGATGGACCCCTCGTCGAGGTTGCCACCGAGGTGGCGGCACTTCCGACTGACGGCGAAGTAGTCGCCGTTGTTGCCGACGGCGTACTTGCCTGAGCGGGTGACCGTGCCGGGAGGGAGATCGGAAGCTGCGGTGACTCTGGTCATGGGTGGGACCTTTCGAGATCACGAGTGGGCATCGTGAGCCTATGGCAGACGCGACCTCACGCCCAGGTGTAACTTCGATCTACGGGATCTCTGAGGGAGAGAACATGAAGCTTCTGCTCACGATGGCCGCGGTCGCCGCGGCTGCGATCGCGCTCGACAACCTTCCCGACGTCGCTCGCTACTTCGAGCTCAAGGAGATGTAGGTCCGCGAGACCTGCGGTCCGCCATGCAGTCGAATCCCGACTCGATGGTGACTTCCGCCCTGCACGACGCACATCTCCGTGCTGCCCTCGGGATCAGCTCCGACGGCATGGTGTGCCTCGACCGGTCCGGAGGTGCCGTCGCCTGGAACAAGGCGGCAACGCGGCTGCTTGCTCCAGCCGTGGACCTCGTCGCCGGTAGCCACCTGGCGGAGGCATTCGTCGAGGTGTCGGTCTTCGAGGATCTCCGCGCCCGCTGCATGGTCGGCGAGACGGTGCTCGCTCAGCGGCTGGACGTCTCCGGGAACGACGGCCGACGTGGGCCGGTGCTGCTGACGCTGGTCCCGCTGGGAGATCCGGGCACCACCGTCCTCGGGTGCACTGTGGCGATCCGGGACATCAGTGAGCAGACCACCGGCCAGGAGGCGCTGGCCGAAGGCGAGGCGCGGATACGCCGAGCCGAGGCGCTCGCCAGGACGGGTACCTTCGTCGTCAACGCCGCCGACGGTTCCGCGCAGTGGTCGGAGGGGATGTACGCCATCCACGGTGTCGACCCGGCCACCTTCATCCCGAGCATCAAGACCCACGTCGCGCTCGCCGGCGAAGCAGACCGTGCGGTGCTGGAGAACCTGCTGGCCCGGACCCTCGGCGGCGAGACCCTGCCGGCCATCGACCACCGCGTCGCCCACGCCGACGGCACTCGGTCGTGGGTGTCGATCGCCGTGGAGCCGCGCAGGGACATCGCCGGCCGCGTGCTCGGGCTCAGCGGCGTGTGCCAGGACGTCAGCGCTCGCATCGAGAGTGAGGCCGCGGTGCAGCAGGCCCTCGAACGCGAGCGACAGGTCACCCACGAGCTGCGCCAGCTCGATGCACTCAAGGACGAGTTCCTCGCGACTGCGTCGCACGAGCTGCGCACTCCCCTGACCTCCATCATGGGTTTCGCGGCGCTGCTGAGCACGACCGACGAACGCGCTGAGCTGGTGGAGCCGATCGAGCGCAACGCCCGCGAGATGCACCGCCTGATCGAAGCCCTGCTCGACCAGGCACGCCTGCAGTCGGGCGAGCGCACGATGATCCCGTCCCGGTTCGCCCTGGCGCCGGCGATCGCCACGTTGCTCACCGAGCACTCTGAGCTGATCGACGGGCGCGATGTTGTGCTCGACATCGCCGAGGACGCAGAGATCGAGATGGACCGGGAGGCCTTCGAGATCGTGCTCGGCAACCTGGTGGGCAATGCGCTCAAGTACTCCCACAACGGCTCCGTCACGATCACGGCCGAGGTCGGCGACAACGACATCTCGGTGGCGGTGCGTGACGAGGGCCCAGGCATCGCCCCGTCCCACCTCGAGCACGTCTTCGAGCCCTTCTACCGAGCACCGGGCGCTGCCCTCGACGCCCCGGGGAGCGGCTTGGGTCTTGCCATCGTTCGCCGATACGTCGAGAAGCACGGCGGTACCGTGATCTGCAACAGCCGCGTGGGTGCCGGTACGACGTTCACCCTCACGGTGCCATGGCAGAGCGAGGACCCGAAAGGTTCGTAAGGATGGGCGCCATCCTCATCGTCGACGACGTGCCGGACATCCGGCTGTTCTGCCGCGTCGTGCTCGAGGGTGGCGGCCACGAGGTGACTGAGGCATCCACCGTCGACGAGGCGATCAAGGCTCTGGAGTCCACGCCGCTCGACGGCGTACTCCTCGACATCCGGCTCTTCGACCGCGAGGGCTGGGACGTGCTGAAAGTCGTTCGCGACCGCGAGGACCTTCGCGGCACGCGGGTGATCGTCTGCTCGGCTCACGCCGGTCCCGGCGACCAGCGACGTGCGGTCGAGGAAGGTGCGGCGGGGTTCCTGGGCAAGCCCTTCATGCCCAAGGAGCTGCTCCGAGTGTTCGCTCCGGAGTGAGCGACGCTGTCAGGCCTTGGGGTCGGGCCGACCCTGCGGGAACACGAGCTGGTGGATGACTGCGACCACGTCCGGCACCACCTTGTCGTCGCCGAGCCCCTTCTCGACCACCTTCGCGACGTCGACGATGATCGACGCCGCGTGCTTGCGCAGCGCCATGACAAGAGCCTCGAACTCCTCCGAGTCCTTGAGCGACGCGACGGCTTGGTTGAGCTCCTCCATGCCCTCTGGGCCCGTGCGCGATCCCATCGTCCAGCCGAAGTAGAACGCGAGCAGTGCCTCCATCAATGGACTTCTCCCTCCCCAGGGTTCCCGGCTGGCGCGGTGACACGGAAGTGCACTGCGACGTCCGGATAGATTCTCAACATCAACACGTGAGGTAGCTCGATCCCATAGTCACGCATGTCGACGACCGCCGTACCCGCGATCACGACAATGGGCTCGGGTGTCTCCTCCACCGTCAGGGTGGCGGTCCCCGTCTGTGGCCGCGTCTCGCCGTGGATGGTGAGGTCGCCGGTCACGTTGTAGCGGCCCGAGCCGAGATCGGTGACGCCAGTCAACGCCGCTTCGATCATCGGGAACCGCAGGACGTTGAGCCGCGTCCGCAGCTCGCTGTCGTAAAGCGCGTTGCCCGACTGGAGGGAGTCGACGGGCACCAGCACCGACACATGGATCGGGGCGGTCGTGTCCAGCTTGCCGTCGACCACGCGACCTTCGAAGCCACCGCCGATCGACTGCGAGCCGAAGGAGATGAGGCCCACGCTGCTGCGAGCCTCGACGAGTACGCCGGAGGCCGAGTGCAGCCACGTTCGACGGTCGTCGCCCGGACCGGACATCCCACCTCCCAACCTCTCGCGAAGTTACTCGCGGAACGGTGCCGAGGTCCAGCAAAGCAGGTTCGGCACCAAGAGTTTTGGAAAAGCCCCCCTGTCCGTAACCTGACGCGACGGCTACGCTGCCGATCGTGCGCCGCCACGGTCTGACCGACTCCCCTCGAGATATCGGCGCCAACGGACACGCCTGCTGGAGCTACGAAAGCGTCTACGACGACTTCCTCAGTGCGGCGACGATCTTCCTCGACGAGGGCCGTGCCCTCGGCCAGCGACTGATGTTCGTCGGCGGACCGGAGGCGGAGCGCGTCGTCCGGGAGAGTGAGCCGCTCGCCGACCTGGTGGCAGCCGGAACGTTGCAGATCGCGCCCTTCGACGCCATCTATCCGGGCGGCCGTCGAATGGCGAGCCGGGACCAGTGGGCGCTGTACTCAGGTGCGACCGACCAGGCGCTGGCGGACGGATTCACCGGTTTGCGAGTGCTCGCCGAGGTGACCTCGCTGGCGGAGGACGACGGGCATGAGCACGCGGTGTGGGAGAGCTACGCGGACCGGCTGATGGCGAACCGGCCCCTCGCCGCCCTGTGCTGCTTCGATCGAGCGGCATTGTCCGACGCGGCGCTGGCGGCGATCGGCAGTGCGCACCCGGTGACCGACGAGCGGCTTCACGACCTGGTCCCCTTCCGCCTGTACGGCGAGACAGACGCGATCGCGTTGGCCGGCGAAGTCGATGTCTTCTCGGCCGAGCTGCTCGACCGGCTCCTGCGGGCAGGCGACCGCGGGACCGATGCTCTGGTGCTCGACGTGGAGGGACTGACCTTCATCGACCACACCGGGATGCGGGCCATCCAGCGGCATGCGCGCCGGATCCGCCAGGACGGCGGCAAGCTAGTCGTACGCGGCCACTCACCGGTCTTCCGACGGCTGTCCGACCTACTTGGGGCGGAGTTCTGACAGGCTGGCTCACATGAGCAGCGAGCCGCGCCGCCGGCGGCCGTACGCCCCGCGCGTGCCTCCCGACGTGCGTCGAGAGCAGGTGCTCGACGCCGCGTTCCGCGTCATCTCCCGCGACGGGTACGGTGCGGTCACGATCGAGGCGATCGCGCGCGAGTGCGGCGTGACCAAGCCGGTGGTCTACGGCGTCTTCGACAGCCTCGGCCCGCTGCTCGCGGCTCTGCTTGAGCGCGAGACCGGGCGGGCCTTGGTCGCACTGTTCGCGTCGCTGCCCATGGACGACACGGACGCGCCCGCCGAGGAGTTCGTGGCCAGCAGCATGCGGGCCTGGATCGAGGTGATCCTGGCCGACGCCGAGACGTGGAGCCTGGTGCTGGTCCGTCGCCAGAACATCCCCCCGGTCGTCTGGGATGCGATCGAGCACGGTCGCGAGCTGGTGCGCGGCGTCGTGGTGGAGCTGATCCGGCAGCGGTTCGGCCCGGCCGAGGGCGTGGACGCCGACATCTTGTCCATGGCGCTGCTCGCGATGGCCGAGGACTTCGGTCGACGGCTGCTGCTCGACGCGGACGACGTCGATGTCGAGAAGCTCGTCTCCACCATGCAGGTCCTGATGGCTGCAGCCTCTCGCTGAGGCCCCCAAAACGGGCCAAAGAGGCCACCCGTGACCCACGTCACGGCGACAATGTTCCATCGTGCATGTGACACTCGTGATGTCACATAAACGAGGAGCTGACATGACGAAGCCGCTGTCGACACTGAAGTACGACCGCAAGGGCTCGGGCGAGACCATCGTGCTGATCCACGGGATCGGCCACCGTCGCCAAGGCTGGGGCCCGGTCTTCGACCAGCTGGCCGAGAGCTACGACGTGATCGCCGTCGACCTGGCCGGCTTCGGCGAGTCCCCGGCGTACGACAAGGGCACGGCGTACACCATGGACAACGCCTGCGCCGACCTCGTCGCGAACTTCGCCGAGTGGGGCGTCGAGAACCCCCACGTCGTCGGCAACTCGCTCGGTGGTGCCGTCGCCCTCGAGCTGGGCGCCCGCGGGCACGCCGCCTCG
>DATILB010000243.1:0-18283 GCA_035477015.1 Nocardioidaceae bacterium
GTCGAGAGCATTTGACGGCACCAGGTGGTCCACGCCGACGAGGGTCCCCCGTTCGTGGTCGTGGTCGGCGTGCACCACCACCACCGAGACGCCGTCGCGCTTGAGGGCGCGCACCGTTTCGGCATCCAGCCCCACGACACTGGCCCCGATGACTGCGACCGAGGCCGAGCCCGCCGTCGCGCTTGCGAGCAGGTCGGGCAGGTCCATGCAGCGTTTGAGCAGCACCAAGTGGCTCGAGGCGTGGTCGATGACCTCCAGCGCCTCCGCCTCCCAGGCGGCCCCGCCTGCTGCAAGCAGCACGGGGACCTTCACGGTGTGACCCGGCTGGTGAGGACGACGGTGCCGCTCGCAAGCAGCGCCAACGCCTTCGGGAGCGACTCCTGTCGTTCCTCGTCGAGACCGACGATGACCTGACGGTCGGCACTCGGGCTCAACGACGAACCGCCGGGCGGCAGTGCCAGGACCGGCACCCCTTCCAGCACCCGGACCGACCGCTCTGACTCCTGAGCCGTCACCCACACGTCGACGACGACCCCGACACGAAGGGTGGCGGGAACCGCGTGACTGGGCAGGGTGATCGGCAGCTCGACCAGCTCGATGTCGTCCGCCGTGCCGAGTGCATCCCTCGGCAACAGCTCGCCTTCGCCGACACCTCGGAGCAGGACCGTCCCCGTGGGCAGGTCGTCGTGCGACGAGATGTAACGATCGGCATCAGCCGGCTCGGTGAAGCGGACCCTGACCGGCTCGAGGTCTGCGCCGGAGAGCGACTGACCCGCCACGATGTCGTCGCGCACCGCCCACACAGACACGGAGTCGTCGGCCTTGCCGACAAGCCGCGCGCCGAGCAGTGCACAGATCGCCACCAGCCCAAGCCCAGCTGCAAGCCTCGGGTCTCGCCAGCCCGGCCGGGGCGAGCGGACTGCGGGAGGGGATGCAGGTGTCATCGACGAGAGAGTGGGTGCGCTCACGGGACACATCTTGTCCAAGAACGGCGACGTTCCGGGCACCGGTCCACACTTCATCCACAGGCAAACCTCCCGAACCTGCGGCAAACGGTGCCATAGTTGGCCGCATGGACTCCCCCCGCTTTCTCACTCCCGCCGACGTGGCGGAGGTCCTGAACACCTCGGTCGCGCAGGTGATGGCCCTGATCCACAAGGGAGACCTCGAGTACATCCAGATCGGCGGGCGCAAGCAGTACCGCATCGAGAACGTCGACGTCGAGGCGTACATCGCGCGCCAGAAGTCGAAGGCGCGAGCAGAGCGTGAGGCGCGCTCAGAGGCCTCGACGCAGTAGCGCGATCGCGCTGAAGGGCACGAGCTCCGTCGCGCCGGTCTCCGCAGCGAGCTCCACGAAGTCGGCGCCCACCCGCCGGATCCGTCCGCGCACCAGGCTGCCGTCGACCAGCGCAACGGCGAGCGTCTCCCGCTCGTGCGCCAGCTGACGCAGCGCGGATCCCAAGCCCAGCTTCGCGCTCAGCGAGCGCGCCTCCGCAGGAATCGCACGCTCCGAGGCGCCGCGCATCCGGAGGATCGCGGTCATAGGCACCACGCTCTCGGCTCTCCCGCGGCCCACGAGCACCCAGTCCCGGCCGGCGCGGGTCAGCGGGCCCTCAGCGGTGGATCCACCTTTCAAGGACAGCTGGACCTCCGCTCCGAGTGAGGCGTGGAGCCGGGCAGCCATGTCGATGTCGGCGTACGCCGAAACACTCAGCTCCGCCACGGCCACTGCCCGCTCGGCGAGGTACAGACCCTCCGCCTGGAGCTCGAGGTCGTCGAGCTCCTGCAGCAACAGCTCTTCCCAGCGCACCCGTGGAGACTCCTGGGTCGTCCCCAGGCCTGTCAACATCTGGGGACAAACAATTGACTCCGACGTTTAACAACCCTTAGATATGTCAAACACAGTCAAACTAAGGTATCCAGAGGGGTCGACATGGGGGATCTGACCGTCCGCTGCCGGGCAGCGGGGGTGCTGCTCGGCCTGGTCGCAACATGGCCCGCGGTGCTGTGGCTGGTCGGCCCCGCGATCAAGTTCACGCCCGACACGGTCGACTCGGCCCTGGCATGGGCCCTCGGTTTGCTGCTGCTCTCGTGCTGGACCTGGCTCTCGCTGGTCGGCGGGCTGATGGCTCTCGAGGCGGCGGCAACCGGCACCACCACCCTGACTGCCCGTCTCGCACCGCACGGGCTGCGACTCCTGGTCGCGGTCGCGTGCGGAGCGGGTGTCGTCGGCGGCGTGACAGCCCCCGCTTCAGCCGACCCCGTTGGCGGCGCGACGGCCGAGCTCCACGTGCTGGACGGACTCGCGCTCCCAGATCGCCCGGTCGCACCCAGGGAACGACCTTCGCCAGTCGCGACCTCCGTCGTCGTGCGGTCCGGAGACACGCTCTGGTCCCTGGCGGAGCGGCTCGACATCGACTGGCAGCAGCTCTACCGCACCAACCGGGCCGTCATCGGCTCCGACCCCGACCTCATCCATCCAGGCACGCGCCTGACTGTCCCGTCGCACACCCGCACTGAAGGAGCCCACCGATGACCCTGGCCACCGTCACCCGCCTCGTACCCGTAGGCCACGACCGTCTCGAAGCCGTCCCGATCGCACAGGTCCAAGGCACGCTCGCTCTCGACCTCGGCCGCGACTACGGTCTCCCAGCCACCCCGGAGTACGACGAGCGTGCCCGCTCGCGTATCGAGGCGACGCACGAGGCGGCGGTCAAGCGCTGGGGCGCAGTGTTCGCGCAGGCAGTCGTCGACTCCATCGGCGGAGACCGCCCGGTCTCCCAGCTGCTGCGCTGGACCGACAAGAACGTCTACCGCGACCTCGAGCGCCGGGTGCAGCTGATGAGGCTCGCGCGGCCGGCCACCCGCGAACGGTCGATCCGTCCGCAGGTGCGCAGCGTCCACGTGTTCCAGCCCGAGCCGACGACCGCCGAGCTCAGCGTGCACGTGCGCCACGGCGAGCGGTCACGCGCCATCGCCGCCCGGCTCGAGTACCGCAAGGACCGCTGGGTCTGTACGGCGTTGGAACTAGCTTGACGGCGCGGCGCCATGGAGCCAGCCGGCAGCGTGGCGTGAGGCACGCGGCGCTCTCGCTCGCTTGCGAGTGCGTGGATGCCGCCTCGACCGAAGACACGCTCGGCCAATAAGTCAGCGGCGTTCGGCGATGAGGCCGGAGGGCCCGCCGGGCTGACCGTGGCAGCGCTTGAACTTCTTGCCGGAGCCACAGGGACAGAGGTCGTTGCGCCCCGCCGTCGCGAACGGGTCGTCCGCGTTGCTGGCCGGTGCCGCGCCGACGCGCTCAGCCTCGCCCGTCTCGGACGGTGCGGAGTAGCTCAGCGCCGTAGGTGTCTTGGGAGCCTGCAGGCCAGGGGCAACGATCAGCGGGTGGTGCTCCTCCTCCAACGCCTCGCCGTCACCCTCGAGCACCAGGCCCTCGTCGAGCTCGTCGTCGTCCTCGATCGAGACCTCGAGGTTGAACAGGAAGCCGACGGACTCCTCCTTGATGCCGTCCATCATGGCGCCGAACATGTCGAAGCCCTCGCGCTGGTACTCGACCAGCGGGTCGCGCTGCGAGTAGGCGCGCAGACCGATGCCCTCGCGCAGGTAGTCCATCTCGTAGAGGTGCTCGCGCCACTTGCGGTCGAGCACCGACAGCAGGACACGGCGCTCGAGCTCACGCATGACCTCGTCGCCGAACTGACCCTCGCGCTCGTCGTACGCGCGGTGCATGTCCACCTTCACGGCGTCGATGATGTCCTCGCGGGTCAGCGCCTCACGGCCACCGACCTGCTCCTCGAGGTCGGACAGCTTCAGCGAGATCGGGTAGGTCTGCTTGAGCATGGTCCAGAGGCCGTCGAGGTCCCACTCCTCCGGGAAGCCGTCTGTGGCGCTGGAGACGTAGCCGGTGCAGACGTCGTCGATCATCCCGCGCACCTGCTCGTGCAGGTCGGCACCCTCGAGGACGGCCCGGCGCTCGGCGTAGATGACCTTGCGCTGGCGGTCCATCACGTCGTCGTACTTGAGGACGTTCTTGCGCGAGTCGAAGTTCTGCGACTCGACCTGGCCCTGGGCCGACGCGATGGAGTTCGTGACCGTCTTGGCCTCGATCGGGATGTCGTCGGGGACCTTCAGTGTGGTGAGGACGCGGTCCACCCAGTCGGACTTGAACAGCCGCATCAGCTCGTCCTGGAGCGACAGGTAGAACCGTGACTCACCCGGGTCGCCCTGACGGCCGGAACGACCGCGCAGCTGGTTGTCGATGCGGCGGGACTCGTGCCGCTCCGTGCCGAGGACGTAGAGGCCGCCGAGGTCGCGGACCACGTCGTGCTCCTCGCCCACCTGCGTCTTGATGCGCTCGAGCACGGCCGGCCAGGCCGCTTCGTACTCCTCGCTGTGCTCGACCGGGTCGAGACCCTGCTTGCGCAGCTCGTCGTCCGCAAGGAACTCCACGGACCCACCGAGCATGATGTCGGTGCCTCGACCGGCCATGTTGGTGGCGACGGTGACAGAACCCTTGTGCCCGGCCATGGCGACGATCTTGGCCTCGTCCGCGTGCTGCTTGGCGTTGAGCACCGAGTGCGGCACGCCCTCCTTCTTCAGCAGCCCCGAGAGCAGCTCGGACTTCTCGACCGACACGGTGCCGACCAGGACTGGCTGGCCCTTCTGGTTCCGTTCCTTGATGTCGAGCACCACCGCCGAGTACTTCGCCTCCTCGGTGCGGTAGACGAAGTCGGCCTGGTCGATGCGTGTCATCGGCTTGTTGGTCGGGATCGGCACCACGCCGAGGCCGTAGATCTTGTCGAACTCGGAGGCCTCGGTCATCGCCGTACCGGTCATGCCGGCGAGCTTTTCGTACATGCGGAAGTAGTTCTGCAGCGTGACCGTCGCGAGCGTCTGGTACTCCTCGCGGACCTGCACGCCCTCCTTGGCCTCGATCGCCTGGTGCAGACCCTCGTTGTAACGGCGGCCCGCCAGCATGCGGCCGGTGTGCTCGTCGACGATGAGCACCTCGCCGTTCATGACGACGTACTCCTTGTCGTTGCGGAACAGCTCCTTGGCCTTGATCGCGTTGTTCATGAACGAGATCAGCGGGGTGTTGACCGAGTCGTAGAGGTTGTCGATGCCGAGGTGGTCCTCGACCTTGGTGATGCCGGGCTCCAGCACGGAGATGGTGCGCTTCTTCTCGTCGACCTCGTAGTCAACGTCCTTGACGAGGCGGGCCGCGAGCTGCGAGAACTCGACGTACCACTTCACCTCTTCCTGCGTGGGGCCGGAGATGATCAGCGGCGTGCGTGCCTCGTCGATGAGGATCGAGTCGACCTCGTCCACGATCGCGTAAGCGTGGCCGCGCTGGACGCACTCCTCGATGGAGCCGGCCATGTTGTCGCGAAGGTAGTCGAAGCCGAGCTCGTTGTTGGTGCCGTAGGTGACGTCGGCGGCATAGGCGGCGCGACGCTGTACACGCGTCATCTCCGGCAGGATCACGTCGGTCGTCATGCCGAGGAAGTGGTAGATGCGGCCCATCCACTCGGCGTGGTACCTGGCCAGGTAGTCGTTGACCGTGACGACGTGGACACCCTTGCCGGAGAGCGCGTTGAGGTACGTCGGGAGGGTGGCGACCAGGGTCTTGCCCTCACCGGTCTTCATCTCCGCGATGTTGCCCAGGTGCAGAGCTGCGCCACCCATGACCTGGACGTCATAGTGCCGCTGGCCGATGACCCGCTTCGCAGCCTCTCGCACCGTGGCGAAGGCCTCCGGCATGATGTCGTCGAGGGTCTCGCCCTTCTCCAGGCGCTCCCTGAACTCCACCGTCATGCCACGGAGCTCCTCGTCGGACATCTTGACGAAGTCGTCCTCGATGGCGTTGACAGCCTTCGCGATGGTGTCCAGCTGGCGAAGGATCTTGCCCTCGCCGATGCGAAGGAGTTTGTCGATGATGGCAGGCACGGTCGAGGCTCCCCTGGTTACGGATGATGCGCGGCTGCAACTCTACCCAGCGGCATGAAGCCGCGGGCCGGGTCACCCACTCCCACGTATTCATGTAAGTCACCATTGACATCAAATGAAGTTTGATGTCAACTACCACTAACATGAAAACGAAACGCACGTACACCATGGGCGCGAGGGCGCAGGCGGTCGAAGAGACGCGGCTGCGGATCCAGGAAGCACTGTTCGCGCTGGGCAGCGTGAAGATGTTTCCTGACATCTCGCTCGACGAGGTCGCCCGTGAAGCAGGGGTCAGCGTGCAGACCGTTCTGCGCCAGTACGGCAGCCGGGCAGCGCTCATCGAAAGCAACATCGAGTACGCGATCAGCCGGGTCACGGAGGAACGCTCAGCGCCGGTCGGAGACATCGATGCCGCTGTGCGCGTGATCCTCGACCACTACGAGCTTCGCGGAGACACCGCGATGCTGATGCTCGCCCAAGAGAGCAGCGACCCACAGGTCGGGACCATCACCCAGCGCGGCCGCGAGATGCACCGCTCGTGGGTCGAAGAGGTCTTCGCGCCGTACACGTCGGCGGCGTCGGCGCTCACGGACCTGCTCGTCGTCGCGACCGACGTCTACACCTGGAAGCTTCTGCGCCGGGACCGAGGACTCTCGCGCGCGCAGACGGAACAACGGATCAAGCAGCTGGTGACGGCGATCCTCGCCGCCACCCCAGAGAAGGGAAACCGGTCATGAGTGACTTCCTCTTCGTCACTTGGGACGGCGGCGGCAACGTCCCGCCCGCACTCGGGATCGCAGCCGAGCTCGCTTCAAGGGGGCACGGGGTGCGGTTCCTCGGCCACGAAGGCAACCGGGAGGCTGTGACGAACCGCGGCCTCTCGTTCGCGCCGTACGAGAACGCCCTGCCGTTCAGCAGCCGTGAGCTCAACCCACCTGAGAGGATGGCGGAGATCTTCAATGACGCAGGGATCGCCGCCGACATGCTCGAGCACGCGCGCCGCACTCCCACTGACGTCGTGGTGATCGACTGCCTGATGCTCAACGCACTCGCCACGGCACAGGCCGAAGGGCTGACCTACGTTCCGCTGGAGCACCTCTTCGACCACTACCTGCGTGAGTACTGGGTGCGCGGGCCCTGGGGCGGCGTCGCCGAGGCTCGCGGCTACTCGCCGTTGGTAGCTCTCGACGCCGCGCCCCTGACGCTGGTCGCCACGTTGGCCCAGCTCGACCCGGCCGCGAAGGGACCGACACCCGAGAACCTCGTCTTCACCGGCCCGGTCCTGTCGGCATCGGCTCCGCGTGAGCTCTCAAGCCTCGAGCCCAACATCCTGGTGAGCCTCAGCACGTACAACTTCCCCGGCCAGACCGAGTCGATGCAGCAGATCCTCGAAGCCGTGGACGGACTGCCCGCCAAGGTGGTCGTCACGACCGGACCGGTCATCGACGGTGCGGCTTTGCGTGTCCCGGCCAACGCCGAGCTGCACGGGTACGTCGACCACGACCTGCTCATGCCTGAGGCGACGCTCGTGATTGGCCACGGCGGACATGCGACGTCCATGCGCGCGCTCGCCCACGACCTGCCGCTGTTGGTCATGCCCCAGCATCCGATGCTCGACCAGACGATGGTGGGAAGCGCGGTTCAGGAGGCGGGCGCTGGGCGCCTGCTCGCCCAGGAGACGACGGCGGACGAGATCCGTCCGGTCATCGAGGAGCTGCTCGCCGTCGGACCCCACCGCGCTGCCGCGGCAAGGCTCGGTGAGCTCATACGCAGTGCCCACGGCGCGGCCACTGCCGCCGACGAGCTGCTGGGGGTGGTCAAGAACGGCGTACCGCGAGGGTGAGCGCCGGGGCGAGGTCGCCCTTAGCATCGACGACCACGTCGTCCAGGCCCAGCCATGAGGCCAGCTGCCTCAGCTCCGTGGCGAGCTCGACCACTGTCTCGGGGGGCGCGCCCGGCTCGGCGTAGGCGCCCTTCACCTGGAGGGCGCCTCCGAGCCGATCCGCCTTGAGGTCCACCCGCGCCACGATGCGGTCACCGAGCAGGAACGGCAGCACGTAGTAGCCGTGCTGTCGCTTGGCCTCCGGGGTGTAGATCTCAATGCGGTAGAAGAAGTCGAAGAGATGCTCGGTGCGGTCGCGGTGCCACACGATCGGGTCGAACGGGCTGAGCAGGGCGCGCGTGTGTGCCGCCCTCGGCAGCCGTGCGTCGGCGTGCAGGTAGGCCGTGCGGGTGGTGCCTTCAACGTGGACCGGGCGGACCTCCCCCGCCTCGACCAGCCGGTTGACTGCGAGCTGCGCATTCGCGACCCCCATCCGGTAGTAGTCGGCGAGCTCCTTGGTCGTCGCGACGCCATGGGACCGCGCGGCACGTCGTACGAGCTCGAGTACGGCGTCCTCCTCGCTCGGCTCCTCCGCGTCGAGGAAGGGCGCCGGGACCACCCGCTCGGGGAGGTCGTAGATGCGCTCGAACTGGCTGTTACGCCGGGCGACGGCGAGCTCGCCGGCGAGGAAGAGGTACTCCAGCGCCACCTTCGTGTCCGACCAGTTCCAGCCCCAGTGCTCCTTCTTGCGCGGGAGCCCGTCGTCGAGGTCCCTGGCCGTCTTGGCGCCCTCGGCGCGGACCTCGGCGAGGAGGGAGTCAGCCAGGCCCGGGTTGTGCTTGAGCCCCCAGGCATGGCCCCTTTCGCCGAACCGCGCCATCCGATGCCGCATCGCCGGCCAGAGGTCGACCGGCATGAACGACGCGACGTGGGCCCAGTACTCGACGAGGCGCCGCGGCGCGCTGCCGGAGGCACGGTGCAGCAGGTCGACGTCGTAGGGGCCCATGCGTGAGTAGAGCGGCATGTAGTGCGCACGCTGCAGCACGTTGACCGAGTCGATCTGCAGCACGCCGGTCCGCTCGACGGTGCGCGTCAGCGTCCGCATCGTCGGCGGGTCGTGACGCTTGTCGAGGAAGCCCTGGGCAGCCAGCGTGATCCTGCGGGCCTGGGCGAGGCTCAGCGACTCCATGCCCGAACGCTAGCCTTCGCCACCGACAGGCTGTGGATGAGTCGCGCGGAACGTCGGTGCCCGCTGTCAGTGTTGCCCACCTCGACGTCAGACCGATTTGGAGGCCCGATGAGCAACACCGACCCGATCCTCGCGAAAGTGCGCAAGCTCCTTGCGAAGGCTGAGGACCAAGCAGCTACCCCGGAGGAGGCCGAGCTGTACAACGCGAAGGCAGCTCAGCTGATCTCCGACTACGGCATCGACCAGGCCATGTTGTCGGCCAGCGCACCCGGCACCGACAGGCTGGGCGACCGGGTGCTGACGATGGATGCGCCGTACGCGATGGACAAGGCGGAGCTCCTGGCCGACGTCGCGGCCGGGCTCCGCTGCCGGGCAGTGCTTCGGACGCGGGGCGGGCCGCAGAAGGAGATCTCAGTCCACCTGTTCGGTCATGAGTCCGATCTCGTGCGCACGGACCTGCTCTTCACGAGTCTGCTACTGCAGGCGGCCGTGGGCCTTGCGCGCACACCGGTTCCCCCGAGCGAGCACAAGGCCGCCTTCCGGCGCTCGTGGCTCGCCGGCTTCCGGCTGGCGATCATCCGCCGGCTGCGGGAGACAGAGGCACGCGCCGAAGCCGCCGCGGAGGAGAGGTACGCCGGCGGCTCGACGGCCCTGGTCCTAGCGGATCGCTCTCAGCAGGTCGCGGCCGCCTTGCGTACGGCGTACCCGGGCGCGAGCACCGCGAGGCCGCGCAGCCTGAGCGGCTCGGGCCATGGGCACGGCTATGCAGAGGGTCAGCGCGCGGACCTCGGCGGCACCGGCGGCAGCTCACTCAGGGGATATCGAGCAGCTTCTCTCGAACGGCGTACATGACCGCCTCCATCCGGGAGTGCAGCTGCAGCTTCTCCAAGATGTTGCGCACGTGGTTCTTGACGGTGTTCTCGCTGATGAACAGCTGCTTGGCGATCTCGCGATTGTTGAGGCCCTGTGCGACGTAGCGCAGCACCTCGAGCTCGCGGTCGGTGAGCCGAGGTGTCGGCACTGCCTGACGATCGGCGCGTGACATCTGCTTGAACTCGTCGAGGAGCTTGATCGCCATGCTGGGGCTGATCAGCGACTGGCCGTCGGCCACGAGACGGACCGCCTGGGCGACCTCGTCGATCGACGAGTCCTTGAGGAGGTACCCGCTGGCGCCGTTCTTCACAGCGTCGTACAGGTCCGCCTCCTCGTCGCTGACCGTCAGCATGATGATCCGCGCGTTCGGCGCGACATCCTTGATGGACTGGCAGGCCTCGATGCCGGACTGCTTGGGCATCCGGACGTCCATGAGCACGATGTCCGGCACCGTGCTGGCAGCTAGATCCGCCGCGGCGACCCCGTCGCTGGCCTCGCCCACGACCTCGATGTCGTCCTCGACGTTCAGCAGCATGGTCAGGCCGCGCCGAAACAGTTCTTGGTCGTCGACCACGACCACCCGGATGGGTTCCCCACCGGATTTGAGGCGCTGCTGACCTACAGTCACCTGCGCATCATGGCACGATCGGACTAGTCCCCGTGACCGTTTGCGATAGTCCGCGTGCAGGAAAAACCCAGGTCAGGACTAGGTCAGGTGAGGTCGAGCGAGATCACGCCGTAGTCATAGCCCCGGCGTCGATAGACGACCGAGGGACGCTCGGTCTCCTTGTCCACGAACAGGAAGAAGTCGTGTCCGACCAGCTCCATCTCGTACAGAGCCTGGTCGAGAGTCATCGGAGTGGCCCCGTGGGACTTCTCGCGGACCACGAGCGGGCCGTCGCCGTGCACCGTGATCGGCCCCGCCTGGCGGATGGTCGCCCCCAGCTCGTCGGCTGCTGCCTCCGCGTTGCCGTTCGGAGAGACTCCGGCCAGTGCCTGAGCCACGGACTGCGGCGTGTGACGGCCACGGTGGACCTTCTTGCGGTCTGCGGCACGCCGCATCTGGGAGGCCATCCGATCCAGCGCCATGTCCAAGGCGGCGACCTTGTCCTCGGCAGCAGCCTCGGCACGGATGACAGGGCCCTTGGAGAACGCCGTCAGCTGGACGCGTACAGCGCGTTCCTGCTGGCGCGGGTTGGGTTCCTTGTCCACCTCGACCTCGACCCGGATCACCCGATGGTCGTGCTTCTCCAGCCTCGCCAGCTTCTCCTCGGCATGGCTTCGGAAGCCTTCCGACACCTCCAGGTGCCGTCCCTTGACCACAATGTCCACAAGCCCTCCCGTTGCTCTCGACTACTAGGGCAGTCCCGCCTCACCCGGCGGGAGATGGAGAAAGAGTCCGTCCGGCCGACCTGGTCTTCGACCCCACAATCGCCTGCTGAAGCGTTCGCAGCTTGGTGCCACTACTGGCCTTCTCCCCCGTGACCGCCACATATGGCGACGGGCGGGAGGCAGGACTTACGTCTAAGCCGCACCGTGATCGGCACCGGCGAACCTGTGCCTTACGTGGGCCGTTTTGCCTGCGACTGGCATCGGCTAGTCGGTGTGGCATATGCCCACCAACGCAACCACGGACCCGGACGGACTCCATAAAGAGACGTTAGTCGTCCATGGCGTGAAGCGGTAGTGAAGTCCGGCGCTCGGTCGCCGCCACCGCTGCGATCCCGGCCACAAGGACGCCAGCGGCCTCGAGCGCGCGCTGCGCCTCCCGGGCGGTGGCCCCGCTGGTGACCACGTCGTCCACCACCACCACGCCGACGTCGGAATCGAACGGCCGGGCAGACATCGCTCCGCGCAGGTTCTCCAGTCGGCTCCGGTGGTCCAGCCCGGCCTGGTCCTGGGGGCGGCGCACGACCTGGAGGAGCCTTGCGACCTTGGCCGGACGACCACTCCGACGGAGCTCCGCGGTGGCGCAGCGGGCCACCCTCAGCAAGGGATCGTGCCCTCGGCCGCGGACGACCGCACGACGTGAGGGGACCGGCACCAAGACCAGGGGTCCCGTGGGAACCGCGTCCGCGACGACCCCGGCCAGCACTCGGCCGAGGGGTCGCGCGAGCGCCAACCGGCCGCGCTCCTTGTGCGCATTCACGAGCAGCTTGAGCGCGTCGTCGTACGCGCCGGCCGCCCGCACGACAGCAAGCCCGGCCGGGGTCGGGTTGGGCATGCTCACCCGGCCGCGGGTGGGGAGCGCCTCATCGCAGTTCCAGCACAGGGCCCGCCCGGCGCGGCCGCAGGCGGCACAGGCGGATCCGAGGAAGAGGTCCAGCGCCACGTCGTACACCATCCGGGAACTATCGCCCCCAGGGGACCCACGATGCCAACGGTCGTCCATCGGCTGTGGACGCGTCAGCCGGCGAAGGTCGGAGCGACCAGGCCGGTGGGAACCGGCGTCGTGACCCACTGACCCGTGGAGGAGACCCGCCAGAGGACTCCGGCGCCGGTTTGGAGGTACACCGGCGCATCAGGCCCCGGCCAGGTGACCAGGTTGACGGCGCGCTCGAACAGTGGCTCGAGAGCCGCCTCGCCGCTCAGCAGCAACGAGCCGTCCACGCTGACCAGCCGCACCTGCGAGATCGTCCGGCCGAGACGAACCAGGACTCCGAGTGTCGAGGGCGTGGTCCACGCGAGGTCTACCGCGCGCCCCGCGTCGCCCAGGGTCACGGGTCGTGCGGCCTGCGCGCTGGTAGCCAACCCCGTCTCGGATCGGCTGACCCGAGCGAGCATGACCGAGCCGTCGACCACCGCAGCGAGGCGAGTGCCGTCGCGGGAGAGCTCGAACGCGGTGACCTGCTCCCCGGAGATCCCCGGCACGTCGAGCACCCGGGCCCGTCCGACGGGAGGCTTCACGGTCACCCGGGCACCGCCCGGCGTCCGGTCCACGAGCCAGACCAGGTCGAACCGGTCGTACACCGGGCGCAGCAGGTCCGTGCCGGTGGACAGTCGTCCGGGCGGATCGGAACTGTCCGTGGGCCGGGTGAGCACGCGAGTGCCGTCGAACGTGACCGCCGCGAGGTGACTCTCGCCGGCTACGCCCAGCGACACCGCCAGCGAACGTGCTCGGGCGCGAAGCGGAGCCAGGGTCACAGCGTCTGCGCCTTCCGCGATGGAGACCACCCCCCGGCCCTCCAGCGCATAGAGATCTCGGTCCGCCGCGGACACCGCAGGGTCGTACGCCGTCCAGCCGGACAGGTTGCGGGCGGATGCCCCAGTGGTGCGCTCGACCGGAGTCCCGTCGACGGTGACCCTCATCTGCTGGATGCCCGGCACCTGGCGCAGCGTCCAGGCCAGCTGGGCGAGTGCGAGGTCAAGCTGACCGGCGTCGGCGTCGAGGACCTCTTCGCTCAGGGACACGTCCGCGATGCCGCCCTCGACCGAGACTTCGAGCTCCAGTCGGGTGCCGGTCGGGTAGAAGGTGCGCTCCACGGTCCGCAACGACGCATCGGGGCCCGCGAGCAGGCCCGACACGAGGAGGGATGGAACCTCGTCCCCGGCCGGAAGATAGACGGGCTCCGGCACCAGAATCCGAGCGGACGGGTCGAAGAAGTGCAGGTCGTAGCGGACGAAACGAGCCTCGAAGTGCGTGCGCGAGACGATCAGCGCGTCCGGGGGGTCGGAGATCCGCCACTCGCCGTCCTCCTGGACCAGGTTCAGGTCGAAGGTCAGTCCAGCCCCTTCGCTGGGGTCGCCCAGCCAGCTGCCTCGCGAGTCGAGCTCGACCGTGGCGCCCAGCCGGACCGTCGCCTGGTCACCGGATACCTCCGTCGACAGCGAGCCGTCGTCGTAGACGATCGTGCGACTCGGCGCCCAGGTCGCACCCGCCGTCAGGAAGCTGCGCGCGGCGGTGAGGGTGAGCGGTGTCTCCCGGAGCGCGTCCAGGAAGCCGTTGACGATCGCGGCTGGCTGGTCCCCCGGCTTCGGCGGCTCGGGGTTGTAGTCGAAGACGCCGGGCGTCGGGCTGGAGACCTCGTCGGGCACAGTCGCAACAGGCCCCTCGTCAGGCAGGCTGACACACCCAGCAGTCGCGAGCAGCACGAACGCCGCCGCCATCCGCAGCGCCGGCTTCATGGCGTGCCTGCCGGAGAGACCTCGGCGTCCGTGGGGACCAGGGAAATAGGGCTTCTCTCGATCGGGTCGCCGGCCCGGCGCGGCAGCGTGAGCCGGAACTGCGTGCCCTTGCCGGGCTCGCCCCAGGCCTGGAGCCAGCCGCCGTGCAGCCGAGCGTCCTCCAGCGAGATGGACAGCCCAAGGCCGGTGCCGCCGGTGGTGCGCGCACGTGCCGGGTCCGCCCGCCAGAACCGGTTGAACACCCGGACCTCGTCTCCGGGCTTCAGCCCCACGCCGTAGTCACGGACGGCAAGGGCCGCGGCGGTCTCGTTGGAGTCGAGGTGGATGACCACGTCACGGCTCTCGGCGTAGTCGATCGCATTCGTGACCAGGTTGCGCACGATCCGCTCGACCCGACGTACGTCGACCTCGGCGATGCATGGCTTGCCTCCGGAGCGGACCACGACGTGGGTCCCCCGCGCCTCGGCCAGGGCGCGCGTCGAGTCGACCACGCGGTGCGCGACGTCGGTGAGGTTGACGTCCTCGAGGTCGAGCCCGGCCGCCCCCGCGTCGAACCGGCTGATCTCCAGCAGGTCGGCGAGCAGTGCCTCGAACCGGTCCAGCTCGGTCTGCAGCAGTTCGGCTGCCCGTGCCGTGACCGGGTCGAACCCTTGCTTCGCGTCATGGAGCACGTCGCCGGCCATCCGGACGGTCGTGAGCGGGGTCCGCAGCTCGTGGGAGACGTCCGAGACGAAGCGCCGCTGCGAGGACGACATGTCCTCCAGCTTGCGGATCTGCTTCTGCAGCGAGGATGCCATCTGGTTGAACGACGTGCCCAGCCGCGCGATGTCGTCGTCGCCACGCACGTGCATGCGCTCCTCGAGGCGGCCGGACGCGAGGCGCTCGGCAACCCGCCGAGCCAGCCGCACCGGCGTGACGACCTGCCTCGTCACCAGCCAGGTGATCCCGGCCACCAGCAGGAGCAGGAGCGCCCCGCTGGTGAACAGGGCCCGGCGGACCAAGGACAGCGTCTGCTGTTCCTCGCTGAGCGGGAAGAGGTAGTAGACCGCGTAGGTGCCGCCGTCAGCAGGAAGCACCAGGCGGGATCCGGCGGCTACCCCTGGCACCGGCACCTTCCCCGTGTCGTCGCGGTAGCGGATCCGGGCGTAGGTCCAGGACGTGCCGGTGCTGCTGGTGTCCTGCACCTGCGCCGTGAGGTTCGCGGGCACGCTCTCGGGCAGCACCCCCGGCGTGCGGCTCACGCCACCGCTCCGGACAGCGCCCTCCTGGTCGCGGGTGATCGGGCCCGCGATCACGACGTCGTACCCCTGCTGGTTGCCGCGCTCCACCATCTTCGCGACCAGCTGGGAGAGCTGGGAGCTGGCGTCGAAGTCACGGGTGCTCGCTGCAACGAGCACCCGCTCGGCCTCCTGGGTACTGCGGATGGCCTCCGCCACGGAGAGGTCTGCGCGGCTCGAGACAAGCCCGTCGTTGATCTGCCGCATCAGGGTCCAGCCGACGATGGAGACGACGACGGCGGAGAGCAGGACCGTGCTGAGGACGACGCGTGCCTGGATCGACCTGCGCCAGATGCTCGCGACGCGGCGGAGACGCAAGGGGCCCACGTGGTTAGTGTCTCAAAGTCACTAGCTGACGCCGGCCTTGTAGCCGACGCCCCGGACGGTCACGACGATCTCAGGGTTCTCCGGATCGTGCTCGACCTTGGACCGCAGCCGCTGCACGTGCACGTTGACGAGCCTCGTGTCGGCAGCGTGGCGGTAGCCCCAGACCTGCTCGAGGAGCACCTCGCGGGTGAAGACCTGCCAGGGCTTGCGCGCGAGGCAGACGAGGAGGTCGAACTCCAGCGGCGTGAGGTTGATCGCCGACGTGTCGCGGGTCACGCTGTGACCGGCGACGTCGATGACCAGATCGCCGATGGTGAGCGACTCGGGGGCCGCCTCCGTCGTACGCCGGACCCGCGCGCGGATGCGCGCCACCAGCTCCTTGGGCTTGAACGGCTTGACGACATAGTCGTCGGCCCCTGACTCGAGGCCGACGACCACGTCGATGGTGTCGCTCTTGGCGGTGAGCATGACGATCGGTACGCCGGACTCGGCGCGGATGTCCTTGCACACGTCGATGCCGTCCCTGCCGGGCAGCATCAGGTCGAGCAGCACCACGTCGGGCCGGTAGTCGCGGAACTCCGCGATCGCCCGGTCCCCCGTGGCACACACCCGTGAGTCGAACCCCTCGTTGCGGAGCACGATGGTCAGCATCTCGGCGAGGGCCGCGTCGTCATCGACGACGAGGACCCTCCCCCGAGTGTTGTGCTCTGCCAAGGTGGGTCCTGCTCAGTACCGGTAGTGGTCGGACTTGTAGGGGCCGGCCACGTCGACGCCGAGGTACTCGGCCTGCTCCTTGGTCAGCTCGGTCAACTCGACACCAAGGGCGTCGAGATGGAGCCGGGCGACCTCCTCGTCGAGGTGCTTCGGCAGCACGTAGACGCCGACCGGGTACTCGTCGGTCTTGGTGAAGATCTCGATCTGGGCCAGAACCTGGTTGGTGAACGAGTTCGACATGACGAACGACGGGTGGCCGGTCGCGTTGCCGAGGTTCAGCAGCCGGCCCTCGGAGAGGACGATGACCTTCTTGCCCTGTGCTCCATCCTTGGGAGGGAAGATCCACTGGTGGACCTGGGGCTTGATCTCGTCCTTGACTATGCCCGGGATCCTCGCGAGGCCGGCCATGTCGATCTCGTTGTCGAAGTGGCCGATGTTGCCGACGATCGCCTGGTTCTTCATCTTCTCGAAGTGCTCGACCTTGATGATGTCGAAGTTGCCCGTCGTGGTGATGAAGATGTCGGCGTAGTCGACGACCGAGTCCAGACGCTTGACCTCGTAGCCGTCCATCGCAGCCTGCAACGCGCAGATCGGGTCGATCTCGGTGATGATGACGCGGGCACCCTGGCCGCGCAGCGACTCCGCCGAGCCCTTGCCGACATCGCCGTAACCGCAGATGACCGCGACCTTGCCGCCGATCATGACGTCGGTGGCACGGTTGATGCCGTCGACGAGCGAGTGGCGGCAGCCGTACTTGTTGTCGAATTTCGACTTGGTGACGGAGTCGTTGACGTTGATCGCCGGGAAGAGCAGCGAGCCCTCCTTGAAGCGCTCGTACAGGCGGAGGACCCCGGTGGTGGTCTCCTCGGTGACGCCCTTGATGCCGGCCGCGATGTTGGTCCAGCGGGTCGGGTCGTTGGCGACGGAGCGCTCCAGGACCCGGAGGATCTCCTTGTACTCCTCGTTGTCGGTCGAGTCCTGGCCTGGAACGGCGCCGGCCTTCTCGAACTCGAGGCCCTTGTGGACGAGCAGGGTGATGTCACCGCCGTCGTCGAGCAGCACGTTCGGGCCGATGCTGTTGCCGTCGGCGTCGGTGAAGTCGAAGACCTTCTCGGCCTCGTCCCAGTACTCGGCCAGCGTCTCGCCCTTCCACGCGAACACCGGCGTGCCGGCAGGGGCGTCGACGGTGCCGTCGCCCACGACGACCGCAGCGGCGGCGTGGTCCTGGGTGGAGAAGATGTTGCGGGTCGCCCAGCGAACGTCAGCACCGAGCGCCTTGAGCGTCTCTATGAGGACGGCGGTCTGAATGGTCATGTGCAGAGACCCGGCGACGCGGGCTCCCTTGAGCGGCTGGTCCGCGCCGTAGCGGGCACGCATTGCCATCAGGCCGGGCATCTCGTGCTCGGCGAGCTGGATCTCCTTGCGACCGAAGTCGGCAAGGCTCAGGTCAGCAACCTTGTAGTCCATGAGGTTCCTTGCGTTCAAAACGTGTGTTCGCGGCGCATCTGCGCTCCGGTGGGATCTCCCTCGCGAACAGGTGTGACCTAGCCTACCTGTCCCACACAGGTCAGTGGACGAGGCGGCGCAGCGGCGGCAGGTGCATCACGAGGACGGCGACCGCGCCGACCACCAGGCCGATGACCGCGGAAGCCGCGGTGTTGACCAGCCAGGCCAGCGCTCCCCCGAACGAGTCGACGGCGTGCTCGACGTCGTGCTCCCAGTCGTGGACGAGGTCGAAGAGCCAGTGCCAGCCCAGGTCATCGACGCCGACGAGCAGGATGTGGCCGCCGACCCAGAGCATCGCGGCTATGCCGACCACCGAGATCACGTTGAGCAGCGTCGGCATGCCCTGGACGAGCCCTCGGCCGAACTTCTGGGCCGCGGCCGACGGGCGCTCAGCGAGCAGCAGTCCGACGTCATCCATCTTCACGATGATCCCGACGACGCCGTACACCAGGGCGGTGATGCCGACAGCCACGAACGCGAGGATCAGGGCTCTCGAGACGAACG
>DATILB010000244.1:0-10393 GCA_035477015.1 Nocardioidaceae bacterium
CCGAGTCCGTACGCCGCAGCCAGCTCCTGCAGACGGGTCACCATCGGCTGCCCGGACGGGTGCCCGAAGCCGACGATGGCGAGCCTGGCTCTGAGTCGGGGCCCGGGCTGGCGGAGCAGGGGCTTGAGCTCCGCCGGAGCCTCAGTCAGGTTGCCGGCGACGAGTCGGTCGAGCTCACGACGTACGGGCTCTGTGTCGGGAAGGACGACAGCGTGCGATCGGTCGAGGCCGACCTGGAGTCGGCCGTCGCCGCGGCGGAGGACATGGAGGCCAGGGGCGAGCTTGGGGTGCATGCCCCGAGGCTGCCGGAGCGGCACAGCGCAGCCAAACGGCCGTCCACAACAGCAACGAGGGCGGGACCCCTCTCGGGAGCCCGCCCTCGTTTTACGTCTTGTTGCGTCAGGCCTTACCGAGGATGCGGTTGAGGTTCGTGCTGCAGACGGGGCAGACGGCCTTAGCCATCCGGGTGCCCTTGTCGTTGACCCGCACCTCGCCTGAGGCCTCGCGCTTAGCCTTGCACTTCACGCAGTAGAACTCGCCGCTCCAGGTCTCCGCCATGACGGCCTCCTTGCTATCTGTCTTGGTCGTCGCGGCGGGGAGCTTGGGGAAGTCCCGCCGGGGCCGTTTTCTCTCGGCCGATTGCGACCCTACGCCAGCGCTGAGGGAGAACCACGCAGGCGCACCCGCCACGCCGGACGTTCACGCTCAATCGTGTCCAAATTAGACCGATATAGACCGATATTCAGGTGGTGCGATCCTTCTCTCACCCACGGGCGCGCCACGCTCAGCTCTTACTACGCTCCGCACATGGAACACCTGCTTGTCGACCGCCCCAGCGAGGGCGTCGTCCTTCTGACCCTGAACAACCCCGACCAGCGCAACGCGATGTCGGACGCGATGACGGCCTCCTGGGTCACCGCAATCGACGAGATCGCGGCCGATCCGACGGTCCGTTGCGTGGTCTACACGGGCGCCGGGAGCGCGTTCTGCTCCGGCGGCAACCCCAAGTGGATCGCCGGCGATCCCGAGGCGTCCGTGGACGAGCTGCGCACGCGGATGATGGCCTTCTACCGCGCCTGGCTCTCGATCCGGAAGCTCGAGGTGCCTACCATCGCCGCAGTCAACGGGTACGCCGTGGGCGCGGGCATGTGCGTGGCGCTGGCCGCCGACATCCGCTACGGCTCGGTCGACGCCAAGCTGTCCGTGCCGTTCGTGAAGCTCGGCATGCACGCCGGCATGGCGGCGACGTACCTGCTGCCGAACGTCGTCGGTCCCGCCCATGCCCGGGACCTGCTCCTGACCGGCCGGACCGTCGGCGCCGACGAGGCGCTGCGCCTCGGGCTCGTCTCGCGGGTCTCCCCCGCGGAGACGTTCCTCGACGACGTCCTCGCCACCGCGGCGGAGGTCGCCTCCACCGCCCCGATCCCGAGCAAGCTCACCAAGGTGGCGCTCCTGGACGGCGGTCACACCGACTTCGAGACCTGCATCCAGTGGGAGGCGCTCGCGCAGCCGATCACGCTGGCCACCAAGGACCTGCAGGAAGGCGTCATGGCTGCCACCGAGAAGCGGGCACCAAAGTTCCGCGGGCACTGAGGCAAAGAAAGAGGCCCCCTGCCTAGCCGTGACGCCGCCTGCCTTCCCCTTGCTGACGTCGTCCCGACTTGGCCGAGGGCCTCATCTGCCGAGAAACCTAGGTGTGCGTTACGGCCAGGTCAACGGATGTTCATCCACCCCTGTGGACAACTCTGTGGATGAAATGTGGACTGCCCGCTTTGCCCTGTGGATCACCTTGGGGACAGCGGTTGACGACGCTGTGGGGGACACGCCGGTGCACGCTGGGCGACACGCGTGTGAGCAGCCATGATGGTTGTCCACGGTCTGTGGACGAAAGAAAGTTGCGCCCGTTGACGCAGAAAGATGCCGCTCCTGCCGTCAATGCGCTGCGCCGGGTGGCCTTTCTGCTCGAACGCCGGCTGGGGGAGACCTACAAGGTCAAGGCGTTCCGCAACGCTGCGGCGACCGTCCTGCGGACCGACCCGGACGAGCTGCACGCCCGCGCGGAGGCCGGCACGCTCAAGGACCTACCCGGGGTCGGCCGCGCCACGGAGTCGGTGATCAGCGATGCGCTCGCCGGTCGTCAGCCCGAGTACCTCGCGGATCTCGAGAAGGCGGCCGGACCCCTGGTCCAGGGTGGCGAGGAGCTGCGCGCGTCGCTCAAGGGCGACCTGCACTCCCACTCGGACTGGTCCGACGGGGGCTCCCCGATCGAGGAGATGGTCTTCACGGCGATGGAGGTCGGCCACGAGTACCTCGTGCTGACCGACCACTCGCCGCGGCTCACTGTCGCGAACGGGCTGTCGGTCGAGCGGCTGCGCAAGCAGCTCGAGGTGGTGGAGGCTGTCAACGCCCACCTCGGTGACGGCTTCCGGCTGCTCAAGGGCATCGAGGTCGACATCCTCGACGACGGTGCCCTCGACCAGACCGACGAGATGCTGGACCTTCTCGACGTACGCGTCGCGAGCGTGCACTCGAAGCTCAAGATGGAGAGCGACGCGATGACCCGCCGCATGGTCACCGCCGTCCAGAACCCGCGCACCAACGTGCTCGGACACTGCACGGGCCGTCTGATCAAGGGCAACCGTGGGATGCGCGCGCAGAGCCAGTTCGACGCGAAGGCGGTCTTCGAGGCCTGCCGCGATCACGACGTCGCCGTGGAGATCAACAGCCGGCCCGAGCGAGAGGATCCGCCGGACGACCTGCTCGCTCTCGCCGTCGAGGTCGGCTGCCTGTTCTCCATCGACTCGGACGCGCACGCGCCGGGGCAGCTCGACTTCCTTGCGTACGGCGCCGAGCGTGCCACCCGGTTGGACGTTCCGGCAGAACGAATCGTGAACACCTGGCCGCTAGACCGCCTCCTCGAATGGAGCAACAGGCGGTAAGTTCCGAAGTATGGGGTCCGCGCCTGAGGTGGAGGTACGCCGGAGCCGCAGGCGCCGACGTACGGTCTCGGCGTACCGCGAGGACGGCAAGGTCGTCGTACTCATCCCGGCCCGCCTCTCCCGCGCCGAAGAAGCCACCTGGGTTCAGACGATGATCGAGCGACTCGAGAAGTCCGAGCAGCGGCGCCGTCCTTCGGACACCACGTTGAAGCGCCGTGCCACCGACCTGTCGGCCAAGTACCTCGACGGCGTCGCGAAGCCGAAGACCGTGCGCTGGGTCGAGAACCAGAACTCTCGCTGGGGTTCGTGCACGCCCGGCGACTCGGCGATCCGTCTTTCCTCGCGTCTGCAGGGGATGCCGGCCTGGGTGATCGACTACGTGCTGATCCACGAGCTGGCGCACCTCATCGAGCCGGGGCACACCAAGAAGTTCTGGGCGATGGTCGACCGCTACCCGAAAAGCGAGCGGGCCAAGGGATTCCTCGAGGGCGTCGCGCTTGCCTCACACCTCGGCATCAGTAGCGACGACGTCGACGTCAGCGATCACTAGGCGCAGCAGCGCGGCTCGCACGAGCTCGCGAATCGAACCTTCGGACGTCGGCAGCGCGTCGACCGGCCACCACCGCACGTCGAGCGACTCCTGGCTGACAGCGTGCTCGGCACCTTCAGGAGCAATGCCGAGGAAGCGTACGTCGAGGTGGCTGGACCCTCCGTTGCAGAACGGCACCGGGTGCTCGTCGAGATGGATCGGAACCGGGTCGACGTCGATGTGGGGCAGCCCGGACTCCTCCAGGGCCTCGCGCATGGCCGCGCCGACGAGCGTGACGTCGGCCGGCTCGCAGTGGCCGCCGAACTGGAACCACTGCCGTGCCTTGCTGTGCAGGGTGAGCAGCACCTGACGGTGGTCATGCGAGAGCACCAGCATCGACGCGGTGATGTGGTCGGGCGAGCAGGTGCGGTACATCCCGTCCGGGTGGGTGCGCAGATGCTCGACGTAACGGTCTCGCAGGACGGAGGTTGGCAGCGCTGACAGCACGGTCAGCGCGTCGTCATGCAGGCCCATCGCCCTCTTCGTCGAGCAGCTTGCCGAGCGCCTCGTCGAACTCCGCGTCCGTCAGCACCTCGGGCTCGCCCTCCTGGAAGCCCAACGGGTCGTCGAGGTCCTCGCTGGTCGGGAGCAGGTCGGGGTGCGCCCACACGGCGTCACGACCGTCGGCGCCCTTGCGGGACCGGAGCGACCCCCACAGCGTGGAGGCGTCGCGCAGACGACGCGGACGCAGCTCAAGGCCGACCAGCGCGGCGAACGTCACCTCGGCTGGGCCACCGGCAGCCCGGCGGCGACGGACGATCTCCTGCAGCTTCGTGGCATTGGGCATCCGGGTCGCCGTGGCCTGGCTGACGACCTCGTCGACCCAACCCTCGACGAGCGCGAGCACGGTCTCTAGGCGGACCAGCGCCGCCTCTTGTGCCGGAGTCTTCTGCGGCTCGAAGAGCCCGCCCTCCAAGGCCTCTTGCAATGCGGCCGGGTTGGTGGGGTCGATGCCACCGATCGCGTTCTCGATCTTGGACACGTCGATCGTCGTACCCCGGCCGTAGTCCTCCACTGCTGCGACGAGGTGACCGGCGAGCCAGGGGACGTGGGCGAACAGTCGCTGGTGGGCCGCTTCCCGAAGGGCGAGGTAGAGCAGCACGTCCTCGGCCGGCACGTCGAGGCCGTCCGAGAAGGTCTTGATGTTGGCGGGAAGCAGCGCGGCTTTGCCGGTAGGCCCGAGCGGCAGGCCGATGTCGGAGGCGGTCAGCACCTCACCGGCGAGACCGGCGAGAGCCTGCCCGACCTGCGACCCGAACATCGCGCCACCGGCCTGGCCGAGGAAGCCCATCAGTGGCCCGGCCATCGCTCGCGCCTGCTCGGGGAGGGCGGTGCCCATCGCGCCGACGACGTGCTCGGCAACGGGCTCGACCAGCTTCTGCCAGACGGCCATCGTCTCCTCGATCCACTCCGCCCGGCTCCACGCCGTCGTGGTGGAGACACCGGACGGGAACTCGGTGGCGGAGTCGAGCCAGTGGTCCGCGAGGCGTACGGCGTCAGCGATCCGCGACTGGTCGGACGATGTCGTCGACGGGTCCGCGGTGCCGGCCGCGGCCCGACGAGCGATGTCCTTGGCCAGGTTCCAGTTCACCGCGCCTTCGTGCGGCTGCATCATGGCCTGCATCTGGCTCATCAGTCCGCCGAGGTCGAAACCACTCCCGGCCAGCGGGCCGCCGGGGCCGGAGAACGCAGAGAACATCTGCTCGAAAGGGGTCCCCTTGAAGGGGTTCGGCGTCTCGTCGCCGGGGTCACTGCTCATGCCTCCAAACTACTCGCGAGCAGCAAGGACGTGACCCGTAGGCTGGTGTGATGCAGGTCGTACGCCTCCTCGACATCCGCGAGACGCCCCTTGACGTCTCCGAGGTCCTCGACGCCGTCAGCGATGTGACGTCCGGGGGAGTGACCCTCTTCGTCGGACGAGTCCGCGACCACGACCACGGCAAGGGCGTCACGGGCCTCGAGTACTCCGCCCACCCGACCGCCCTCGAAGAGCTGCGCCGCGTGGCTGAGAACATCGCTGAGAAGTACGACGTACTCGCGCTCGCTGCTGTGCACCGGATCGGCGCACTCGCTCTCGGTGACATCGCCGTGATCGTCGCGACCGCGACCGGCCACCGAGGCGAGGCCTTCGGCGCGTCGCGCGCCCTGATCGACGACCTCAAGGCGACCGTCCCGATCTGGAAGCACCAGATCTTTGAGGATGGCTCAGAAGAATGGGTAGGGACCCCATAAGTCACCGAGACGTCGCATCTGCTGCTCGAGCGTCCCGCCGGTCGAGCCGCGACGCGAAGCGAGCGTGTCGAGACCAGGTGACGCGACCCGCCACCTACCCTCGAACAGTGGAGATCCTGCTCTGGCTCGTACCCGCCCTCGTCGCGACCGTGTTCGCGATGGCGTGGGCGGGGTGGGCCGGCCGTCCAGGACGCGACGATCCGGACCGCTCCGACGCGGCGTACGCCCGCTTCTCCCGGGCGATTGCGAAGGAGCATCCCGGTGCCGGACGCCCTCGTCCCGTGACCGCTCCGGACCGCAGCACCGGCATCGCCGTACGCCCGTCCCGCCGCGCTTGACCTTGGTGTGCTTGAGCCTTGGCGCGGGTGAGAGAGTTGCGGCGTGAACCGCCGCAGTGTCGCCATCGTGATCGGGTTCGTCCTGCTCGCGGGTTTGGGTGCTGTGGCGTCGTTCGCGCCGATGCCGTACGTGCGGTACGCAGCAGGCCCGACGTTCGACGTGCTCGGCAAGCAGGGCAACGGCAAACCGATCGTGTTCGTGCGTGGTCACAAGACCTACGCGACCGATGGTGAGCTGCGCATGACGACGGTGCGTACGTCGAACCGCGACACCAAGCTGACCCTCGTGCAGGCGCTGCTCGCCTGGGTCGACCCCGACCAGGCGCTCTACCCTCGCTCGGTCATCTATCCGGATGACGGCACGACCGAGGAGCAGGACCGCACCGAGTCGCAGCTGCAGATGGTCTCCTCGCAGGACAACGCGGTTGCGGCCGCACTGACCGAGCTCGGCTTCGACCTCGACGTCAAGGTGCAGGTCCGCGGCACGGTCGCCGGTGGCGCTGCGGAGGGTGTGCTTCAGGCCCACGACGTGCTCGCGAAGGTCAACGGTGAGGACATCACGACTGCCGAGCAGGTGGGCGCCATCATCGGTGCCCTGACACCCGGCGACAACGTGACCATCGACATCGTCCGCGGCGGCCGGCCGAGGACGGTCGAGATCACCACGAAGGCGGCCAGCGACGACCCGAACCGTGCGGTGATCGGCATCTTCCCCGGGCTCGGGTTCCAGTTCCCCTTCGACGTGGACGTGAGGATCCCCGAGGCGATCGGTGGTCCGAGCGCGGGGCTGATCTTCTCGCTCGCGGTCTACGACAGCCTGACTCCCGGTGCGCTGACGGGTGGCCACACGATCGCTGGCACCGGCACCATCGACGAGGCCGGTCGCGTGGGTCCGATTGGTGGCATCGCGCAGAAGATCGCTGGTGCCGAGGAGGATGGTGCCGAGATGTTCCTCGTCCCACCGTCCAACTGCGACGAAGCCGTCCTCGCGCACACAGGCCTGCGCCTGGTGCGAGCCGACACCATGGCATCGGCGCGCGCTGCGATCGAGAAGTTCGTCGCCAACCCCAGTGCCGACCTGCCGACCTGCCCGGGGGACTCATGACCGAGTGGCTCGAGGTGCCGGCCATCGACCCGGCCCTGCGCGACGCCGTACGCGAGATCGAGGCGCACGCCTCGCAGGAGGGCTGGGATCGTCCCGCCCGGCTCTTCGCGCTCGTCGACACTGCCGAGCTGGTCGCGCGCGAGCCGGCGCTGGCGAAGGCGATGGGACTCGACGCGGAGTCGTCCGGGCTGACCGCGGTCGAGCAGGACGAGATCGCGGAGTCCGCCCTGGAGGAGACGCTGCTCGGCATCGAGTGGCCCGACGAGGTCGCCGGTTGCGCTGCGGTGGTGGAGCGATTCGTCCTCCCGCCGTCCGTCGAGGAGCAGATTCCGGACACCGACGCCGAGGCGCGCGCCTTCGCAGCGGCGCACCCTGAGCGGCAGGAAGTCCGCATCGTCGCGGCCGCGATCCGCACCGGTGCGACGTACTGCGCCCTTCGGTTGAAGTCTCATGACGACGACTTCGCGGTACTCGAGGCTCCCGACCTTGTACCCACTCTCATAGAGTTGCTGTTGAGCACGCTGCACCCACACGACTGATCGGCAGGCACAGTGAGCGGATTCTTCGACGACGAGCCCGAGTCAGGGCCTCGACGCCCGGTAGCGACGGCGCCCGGTGGGCGTTCGCGCGCGCTGGCCATCACCGCCGTGGTGATGATCGTCTTCTTCTTCATGCTGTCGACGTTCACGGGCGTCTGGACCGACCGGCTGTGGTTCAACAGCGTCGACTACGGGTCGGTGTTCACCAAGATCCTCGGCACCAAGGTGCTGCTGTTCGTCGTGTTCGGCCTGCTCTTCGGCGGGTTCGTCTTCGCGAACATCTTCGCTGCCTACCGCACCCGCCCACTGTTCCGGCCTACCTCTCCTGAGCAGGCCAACCTCGACCGCTACCGCGACGTCGTCGAGCCGATGCGCAAGTGGATCGCGATCGGCGTGAGCCTGGTGCTCGGTCTCTTCGCCGGAGGCTCCGCGGCAGGCGAGTGGCGCAACTTCCTGATGTGGCGCCATGGCACCGAGTTCGGCGTCGACGACCCGTACTTCAAGCGGGACGTCGGCTTCTTCGTCTTCGACCTGCCCTGGCTGCACTACAGCGTGAACGTCGCGATGACCGCGACCGTGCTCGGCCTGCTCGCCGCGGCCGTCGTGCACTACCTCTTCGGCGGGATCCGGCTGCAGGCCAAGGGCGACAAGCTCTCTGGCGCGGCTCAGGTGCAGCTGTCCATCCTGCTCGGGCTCTTCGTGCTGTTCAAGGCGGTCGACTACTGGCTCGACCGCTTCGACCTGACCATCGAGCAGGGCCGGCGCTTCACCGGCGTCAACTACACAGCGGACCATGCTCAGCTGCCGGCGAAGAACATCCTGATGTTCATCGCGATCATCTGCGCGATCCTCTTCTTCGCCAACGTGTTCCGCCGGACCTGGATGCTCCCGAGCGTCGGTCTCGGCCTCCTGGTCCTCTCCGCGATCCTGCTCGGCGTGCTGTGGCCGGGAATCGTCTGGCAGTTCCAGGTCAAGCCCTCCGAGCCGGACAAGGAGGCGCCGTACCTCACCAACAACATCACGGCGACGCGCGCGGCGTACGGCGTCGGAGAAGTGGCGGAACAACCCTTCAACGCAATACGCCAAGTGACCCAGGAACAGCAGAACAAGGACGCCGAGTCCCTGCCGGGTGTCCGGCTCATCGACCCGGCGCTGGTGAACCAGACCTTCGAGCAGCAGCAGCAGGTGCGCGTGTTCTACAGCGTTCCGCAGGTGCTCGACGTCGACCGGTACGCCGTGAAGGGTCCGGTTCCGCGAGACGTCGTCATCACCGTCCGTGAGCTCGACCAGGCCGGCCTGGACGCCGCCCAGCGCAACTGGGCCAACGACCACACCGTCTACACGCACGGCTATGGCGTGATCGCTGCCTTCGGCAACAACCGCGACGTCGACGGCAAGACTCTTCCGTCGTCGCAGGACGACCAGCTGGCGTGGGCCGAGCTGGGTCTGTCGAAGCAAGGCGACCTGACCGGTGACTACGAGCACCGCATCTACTTCGGTGAGAAGAGCCCGAGCTACTCCGTCGTCGGCAACAGCACCGGCGGCGCGGGTGTCGAGGTGAACAACCCCGGCTTCGAGGAGGCTGCCCAGGAGGAGCTGGACCTCCCGCCGAGCGAAGGCCCCACTACGACGTACGACGGCGCCGATGGTGTCGAGATCGGCGGCATCTTCAACAAGCTGATGTACGCGCTGAAGTTCGGCGACGCCAACATCGTGCTGTCCGGTCGCGTCAACGAGAACTCCAAGATCCTCTACGAGCGCCACCCGCGCGAGCGGGTCGAGAAGGTCGCGCCGTGGCTGACCATCGACAACGACCCGTACCCCGCGATCGTCGACGGCCGTGTGGTGTGGATCCTCGACGGCTACACGATGACCGACCGTTACCCGAACGCCCAGCGCGAGTCGCTCGAGGAGATGACGCAGGACCAGCTGCGGCAGACCACGTCGTTCGTCACGCTGCCGACCGACCAGATCAACTATGTGCGCAACTCGGTCAAGGCGACCGTCGACGCGTACGACGGCACGGTCACCCTCTATGAATGGGACAAGGACCCGATCCTCGAGGCGTGGATGGACGTCTTCCCGGGAGTCGTGAAGCCCAAGTCGGACATCAGCGAGGGGCTCCTGCAGCACCTGCGCTACCCCGAGGACATGTTCAAGGTGCAGCGCTTCGTCCTCGCGCAGTACCACGTCGAGGACCCGCAGCTCTTCTACCAGGGCACCAACCGCTGGGAGGTTCCGCCGGACCCGGCCGACACCAGCGAGTCGAAGAAGCAGCCGCCGTACCGCCTGTCGGTGCAGATGCCCCCAGAGGCGGGTTCGGAGACGACGACGTCCCTGCCGCCGACGTTCTCGCTGACCAGCGTCTATGTGCCGTTCGGCAAGAAGGTGCTGTCGTCGTTCATCGCCGTCAACTCCGATGCGTCGAGCGATCAGTACGGCGAGATGCGGATCCTGACGCTCCCGCCGGGATCGACGCTGGACGGCCCTTCACTGATTGCGAACCGCTTCGCGGCGGACGAGGACATCCAGGGCACCTTGCAGCCGCTCAAGCTCAACCAGCGGATCGACAACGGCAACCTGCTGACGCTTCCTGTCGGTGGTGGCCTGCTCTACGTCCAGCCGGTCTACGCATCGCAGACCAGGTCGGA
>DATILB010000245.1:0-16183 GCA_035477015.1 Nocardioidaceae bacterium
GACGTAGAGGCCACGGTGCCCGTGCACCCGGCCGTGGAGGTCGGTCACGCTGCCCAGGGCAGCGCCGCCGAGGATGTGCGCGACGAAGCGGTCCGCCGCGTTGAGGTCGACGATCGCGCCGCCGACCTTCTTCTGCAGCTGTGCGACCTTGGCCCGGATCGCCGTACGGGAAGCGAGGTCGTTGGCGTCGGACCAGTCGAGCCGGACCTTGCCGGTGGCCGAGGAGTAGTAGTAGCGCCCGTGACCATCGGGGATGCCCATGCCGAAGATGGCGATCGTGCGGGATTCGATCGGCAGCGGAAGCGGCTCTGACTCCAAGGTCACCGGATGGCCAGAGTCCCAGTCCACCACGCCGCCGGCGACCGGTCCGCCCATCCGCGTGCCCTGGTCCTCGTTGACGCCGACCAGGCTGAAGACGCGGTCACCGTTGTTGCCCCAGTCGTGACCGACGGTGTCGGGCAGGTCAGGCAGATCGCCGCGGTGCTTCGCGTGCAGCAGCAGCCGCGATGTGTTGAGCGACCCAGCGGCAAGGACCAGAGCGTCGGAGATGATGACGACCTTCTCGACCACGACACCGTACGGCGTGATGCGGTTCGCCTTGGTCACCCAGCGACCCTGAGCGTCCTTCGACACCGAGGTGACGACGTGGAGCGCCGCAACATCGACGTGCCCGGTCGCCTGCGCGAGCCGGATGTAGGTGCGGTCGACCGACAGCTTGGCGCCGTTGTTCATGCCGTACGCGAACTCGCCCTCGCTCACCCACGGCTTCAGCTCCCCGCGAAGCTCACGGCGTACGACGTCCCAGTCGGTGGTGACTCCCATGCGACGCTCGGTCATGCCGATCTCGCGGCCGAGCTCGAGGAAGCGCTTGCTCGTCGCGTAGCGCTTGTGGTCAAGCACGTCGTCGGGGATCGGCTTCGCGCCCAGCACACCGGAGGCTCGCGGGTAGTAGACCTGGTTCATCTCGTCGAAGTCGATGCCGCCCGGCATGACCCGGTAGAAGTTCGCTTCGGAGGGCTGCCACGTCGCACCGTGGTAGACCAGCGACGTGCCGCCGACGCCGGCGCCGCAGATCAGGTCGAGGTCGCCCAGCGCCGAGCGCTCCATCACTCCGGCGTACGGCGTGAGCGGGACGGGAGGGCTCTCCAGGATCGGAGGCGAGGTGCGGAACCAGCCCGCGCGGTGGTCCGGAGTCAGCAGTCGGGAGAACGTGTCGCGGTTGGGAGCAGAGTGCCACCACTGCCCGCGCTCGAGGACCAGGGTGTCGACCCCCGCCTGGCCGAGCCGGAGGGCAGCGACGCCACCGCCGAAGCCGGAGCCGACGACGACGGCACGCCGCCGCTCGGTACGCGTGGGCGTGCCCGGGCGGTAGATGAAGGGGTCCTCGTTGGAGGCGGACGCGCTGCTCGCGCCTGCCGCCGTGGCGGCGGCCGCCCCAAGGGCACCGCTCAGGACGACGCGTCGGCTCAGGCTCATGTCCACTCCGATGTGAGAGAAAAAGAGAAATCTCTCTCATTCTCTCAGCCTTGTCGGTTAGGGTCAACGCGACATAGGCCACACGAAGCTCCCAGGGACGTGCATGGAACAGGACGAACTGCTCAACGCGGCCGTTTCGTCGTTCCTGGAGTTCGGCATCAAGCGCACCAGCATGGGCGAGATCGCCAAACGAGCCGGCATCAGCCCGGCCACGCTGTACCGGAGGTTCAGCAACAAGACGGAGCTCGTCCAGGCTGTCGGGCTCCGAGAGCTGGCCCGCGTTCTGGACGGCCTGGAGGAGCACGTGGATCGCGATGCTGCCGGCGGCGAGCAGATCGTCCAGTTCACCACCGCCGTTCTCGTGGCGATCCGGAACCATGCACTGTTCCAACGACTGCTGAAGACCGACCCGGAGGTCTTGCTTCCGCTGGTGACGGTAGACGCCGAGGCTTATCTACCGATGGCGTTGGCCTATGTCACCGGTGTCATCGAGGAACTGCAGCGCCAGGGCCTGGTCCCTAACTTCCCTGCCGCGCCCGTCGCCGAGATGGTGGTGCGCCTCGTGGCGTCGTTCGCGCTGATGCCCAAGTCGCTGGTGCCCCTGGACGACGCAGCGGGGACGGCCGCCATGATCCGTGCTGCGGTAGTGACGATCGAGCGGGGCCTCACTCGGTAGCCCCGGTCCAGACTGAGCCGCTGTTGTCATCGGTCGCCACGACGACGAACCGCTTGCCGTCCGACTCGGAGACCGCGATCGTCCGGTCACCTCCGGTCTTCGCCTCGACGGGGAACTCGAGCTCCTCCCACTCATTGCCGTCGTCCGACCGCCACAGCTCGAAGTGCTCACCGTCGCTGACGGTTGCCATCAGACCCGCCGAGGTGGACGCGAGCGAGGCGACGTACGGCGCTCCGGTCGGCTCCTCCGCCAGGCTGCCGAACGTCCCGACGAGCTCCCACCCGTCAGCGTCGCGTTGCCATGCTCCGAAGCCGTCACCGACCAGACCCACCGCGAGCAGGTCGTCCGAGCTCCCGCCCGGCGCCCGCACCACCCTCTGGATGTCCTCGAAGCCGTCGAGTCCGGGGATCGGAACGCGAGTCCAGTCCCTGCCGTCGGGTGAGGTCCAAGCCAGCGGTTCGCGCTCGATGGTGCCGTGCGTCGCACCGCCGACGACCACCCACTCCGCTCCCGTCCAGACAGCGCCGGAAGCCAGGGCGTCCCATCCGTCGTCGTCCGCAAGCTGGGGCACACCCTCGAGACGCTCGAAGCTCATCCCGTCATCACTCAGCCACACTGCAGGCCCGCTCTCGCGGTTGCCGACCACCAGCCAGCCGGCGGCCCCGCCGTTGAGTGGCCCCACCCCAGCCCAGCTGAGCCCGCCGAAGACCGACAGGTGCGGCTGCTCGTCCACGAGGTGATCTGCACTGTCGACGGTGAAGTTGGAGAAGCGCGGGAACCCATGGCCCCCTCCCGACCTCGATCCCATCGCCGAGAACTGTTCGCCTGCGCACGCCGCGGTGTAGAGGATCGCGCGGGACCCCCAGTAGGTGTCTGCGTCTGAGTCCAACGCCTCCCAGGCCTCGCCGTCCTGCGACCGCCAGACCGCCGGCCTGGTGTCCTGGTCGACCGTCGGCTCGTCGAGGTAGACGCCGCCGACGGCGTACCAAGAGTCGCCGCATCGGACGACGTCCCCTACGACGCTGGTCCCCGGAGCTCCCGGTGGAGTGGGCAGCTGTTGCTTCTCCCACTCGACGGGTGAGCTGCAGGAAGTGAGGGCCAGCGCCAGCGCCGCGACGAGGGCTCGGGCGAGGGTCATGAGGTCAGTTCTACCTCGCGACCACGTATGGCGTTGTTCTTGGACGATCAGGCTGGAGGAGCTCCGGAGGGTTCGACACCGTGCTCCTCGACGAACCACTCGACATAAGACTTCACAGCGGTCGGCAGCGTCATGAAGATGCGGTCCTCTCCGACCCGCTCGATGAGGCCGACAGCCTCCAGGTCGTCGCGGAGCTCCTGCTTGACCCGGGCAAGCGCAAAGGTGATGCCACGGCTGTCCAGCTCCTGACGAAGCTCCTCGAGAGCGTCCAAAGCGGTGATGTCGACATGGACGTTGGCTTCGGTGTTGAGCACGAACCACTCGGTCAGCGAGTCGGTGGCAGCGATCGACGCCAGGGCCCGCGTCTTGAAGTCCTCCACGTTGGCGAAGAAGATCGGAGAGTCGTAGCGATAGATCAACAAGCCCTCGACGGTCCTGGCTTCCGGATAGTCGTCCAGGTCGTGCATGCCCGCCAGACCCGGGACGTACCCGAGGACCCCGTCATGGGGTCGCGCCACTCGGTGCAGCAGATCCAAGATCGACAGCCCGATGGCCAACAGCACGCCGTACAGCACGTCGAGCAGCAACACGCCGAGAGTCGTGGCGACGGCGATCAGCACCTCGCTCGTTCGAAAGCGTGCGATGCGCCGGAACTCACCGATGTCGACCAGCCTCGCAGCGGCGTACACGACGATCGCGCCGAGTGCCGCGGCCGGGAAGGCGGCCAGCACCGGGCGCAGGAACAGCAACGTCACGAGTACGGCGACAAGGGCCACGAGCGAGTACAACTGGCTTCGGCTGCCCAATGAGTCGCCGATCGCCGAACGGCTGCCGCTGCTGCTGACCGGGAAGCCTTGCATAACCCCGGACGCGAGGTTGCTGGCGCCGAGAGCCAACAGTTCCTGGTTGCTATCGATCTCGTAGCGGTTCCGCGTCGCGAAGGCCCGACCGGTCAGAACGTTGTCGGAGTACGCCACGATCGCGACACCGACCGCAGGCAACAGCAGCGACACCGTGTCGGTGGCCGAGACGCTGGGTAGCGAGGGGACCGGAAGGCCAGCCGGAATGTCACCGACCACCGCGATCCCTCTGGCCTTGAGGTCGAACACCGCGACAGCCACCACCGCCAGGAGCATCGCGATCAGAGGGGCGGGTGAGCGCGGGAACTTCCAGCTCCCCACGAACAGGAACGCAAGCACGCCGGCCGCGAGCACGAGCGTGGGCGCGTGAACCTCGTCGAGGTGACTCGCGACATAGCCGATCTGAGTCAGGAACGAGTCCGCGTCGACTTTGATCCCGGTCAGCTTTCCGAGCTGGCTGGCCACCATGATCGCGGCGATGCCCGCCATGTAGCCGACCAGCACCGGCTTGGAAAGCAGATCCGCCAGAAAGCCGAGACGTCCGGCCCAACCCAGCACGCACAACGCGCCCACGAGTAGGGCCAGCGCCGCCGCGAGGGCGGCATAACGATCCGGATCTCCCGCGGCGATCGCGCCCACAGCCGCCGCCGTCATCAGCGCGGTCGTGGACTCAGGTCCGACCGACAGCTGGCGCGACGAACCGAGCACGGAGTAGACGAGCAGCGGACCGACGATCGCCCAGAGCCCGGTCACCGCGGGCAGCCCTGCTACCTGGGCGTAGGCCATGACCTGTGGAATCAGGTACGCCGCGACGGTTACCCCTGCGAGTACGTCGTACCGAAGCCACGACCGCTCGTAGCGGCGCAGCCTCGCCAGATTGGGCAGCAGCCGAGACAGTTCGGGCACTCGGGAAACGCTACTCGTGAGGGCTTCTCGTCGTACCTCGCCAGGCGGTTTGGCCCGCCTGACGATTCGACGTACACTTTTCTGTACGTAGAGAGGGAGGTGCAGATGCGAACGATGAGCTACTCGGAGTCCCGCGCGAACTACGCGGAGACCCTGAACTCTGTCGTCAACGACCGCGAAGAGGTTGTCATCACTCGAGCCGGCCATGAGCCGGTCGTCATCGTCTCGCTCGATGACTACGAGTCTCTGAAGGAGACCGCCTACCTCCTGCGGAGCCCCGAGAACGCGCGCCGGCTGTTGGCCTCGATCGACCGCCTCGAGGCGGGTAAGGGTCGAGCCCGCAAGCTCGCCGAATGAAGTATGTCTTCGACCAGAACGCCTGGGACGACTACCTCTGGTGGCAAACGCAGGATCGCAAGGTCCTCAAGCGCATCAACCTCTTGATCAAGGACATCGAGCGCACCGGGAACGAAGGCATCGGCAAGCCCGAACCGCTCAAACATGGGTTCCAGGGCTACTGGTCTCGACGGATCACCGATGAACACCGCCTTGTCTACAAAGTCGCCGACGAGGAGATCCGGATCGCCAGCTGCAGGTACCACTACGAGAAGTAGGCACTCTCTCTCAGTCGCGCGGTCCCCCGCCTGGCGAGGTCGATGGACCGGCGAACTACGAGTTCACCGCGAACTCATAACCGCTGACCTGCGATTTTGCAGCGGAGCCGGTGACAGGAGTCGAACCCGCGACATCCTCATTACAAGTGAGGCGCTCTACCAACTGAGCTACACCGGCGCGAGCCCCGGCTGAGGCCGGGACCGCGCAGGCAATGTTACGAGGAACCGGTCGATCGACTCACGCAGACCTCGGGCATCGAGCCCGTGCGCCGCCCGGTGCTCCTTCGGGGTGCCGTAGTTGCGGAGCTCTTCGCGCCCGACGCCGAGGGCCAGTAGCCGATGCGGTACGTCGATGAGCGCCTCGGACACGAGGCGGCTCGACGTGCCAGCGAGGTACGGCTCGACCAGGACCACCTCCGGTCGCGCGAGTACGGCGCGCAGGCCGGCGCTGTCGAAGGGGCGGATCACGTTGGCGTAGAGCACATTCACGTCCCGCCCCTCCGTTGTTGCGAGCACGGGGTCGAGCAGCGGGCCCACGGCGATGACGGTCGCGCCACTGCCCCGCCGTACGACGTGGAGCTCAGGCTGCACCGGGTACGCCCGGCTGTTCTGCGCACTGCTCACGCGGACGTACTCGCGGCCGACGCCAGCGACCGCACGCTCCAGGCCAGACGCCACCTCGTCGGCGTGCCCGGGCACGGTGATCGTCCAGCCCGGCAGGGTGTCCAGCAGCGCGACGTCGCCCGGCGACTGGTGGGTGCGGCCACCCGAGGAGATGTCGTACGACGCGCCAGCCGAGACGAGCACCCCGCCGACGTCCTGGTGGTTGAAGCCGAGCTTGACCTGCTCGAAGGCCCGCTCGACGAGGAACGACGCAAAGGTATGCACGATCGGCCGCAGGCCGCTGAGCGCGAGACCGGCACCGACATTGAGCAGCAGCTGTTCACGGATTCCGACGTTGATCACGCGGTCGGGATGCCGTCGCGCGACGTCACCCCAGTACTGGCCTGAGATCTCGGCGTACACCAGAGCGACCTTCGGATCCTCGTCGACGACCCGCGCTGCGGTGGCCGCGAAGACTGCGCGTGGGTCCATCAGTACTTCTCCTCTACCTGGGCGACCACCACGTTGGGGCGGTCGAAGCGAGCGGACAATGCCTTGCGCAGCGCGGGGTGCGACCGGCCGTCGACGGTCTCGACGTGCCAGCCCTCGGTGTCGAAGCGAGAAGCGATCCGGCCCGGAACGCCGTACGACGAGGAGGTGTTGTCGATCACGACGACCGTGAGGTTCGACAGTGAGAGTGCGGCGCCGAGCTCGACGCCTTCGTGGTTGGAGCCTTCGTCGAGCTCGGCGTCGCCAACGAGTACGACGACGCGAGCGTCGATCCCCTGCGCACGCAGGCCGAGCGCCGTACCGACGGCGAGCGGAAGACCATGCCCGAGCGACCCCGACGAGATCTCAACACCGGGCACCAGGTTCCGGTCGGGATGGAACCCGAGCGGTGAGGCGAAGCTGCCCCAGTCGTCGAGCCACTCGACGGGAAAGAAGCCCTTCGCAGCCAGCGTCGCGTAGTAGGCCATCGGTCCGTGGCCCTTGGAGAGGAAGAACCGATCACGGTCGGGCTCCCCGGGTCGCACGTCCAGCACCTCGTCGTACAGCACCCAGATCACGTCCATCGTGGACGTGGCCGCCGGGCCATGCTTCTCGTCGCCCGTCATTCGGGCCATCAGCGATTCCAAGGTCATGCGTACGAGAGTGCAAGTTCAAGTGAACTTGAAGTCAAGCGTTACGCTCGAATCATGACGATCACGATCGGTCAGCTGTCGGAGCGATCCGGGGTGGCGACGAGTGCGCTGAGGTACTACGAGGAGCAGGGGCTGATCTTCTCCGAGCGCACCACGGGCAACCAGCGGAGGTACCCGCAGTCGACGTTGCGACGCGTGGCCTTCGTGAAGTCGGCGCAGCGGGTCGGCCTGAGCCTGGACGAGATCCGGGACGCCCTGGCCACCCTCCCCGCGAACCGCACGCCCAACAAAGCGGACTGGACTCGCTTGTCAAGGAGCTGGCGACCTCGGCTCGAGGAGCAGATCCGGCGCATCGAGCGGCTCCGCGACAACCTTGACGGCTGCATAGGTTGCGGTTGCCTCAGCCTGCAGAAGTGCTCCCTGATGAACCCCGGCGACGTATTGGCCGAGTACGGCCCGGGACCGGTCCGCCTCTAGCCCAGCACTCCTGCCGGATTGGTTGTTCTGAGCACTCGAAAGTGCCAATCCGGCAGGAGTGTTTCAGTCAGGTTCACCCTTGAGGTCGAGCTCCACGTCCAGTGGCAGTTCGAGTTCGAAGCCGTCCGGATATGCGAGCGTCCACGGCCTCTCGGAAGGTCTCAGCCACCGTGCCCGCTTCCGGGCCGCATGGAACCGGGCAACGCACCTGTCCGGGTCGCGCGTATCGGCGCCCGTCACGTGCGTGACCTCCAGGTGGTGCCGCCGGAAGAGGTCCTCCCGGTCAACGTCGCGGCTGTGCCTCGACGCCTTGCGGTGGTCATCCCCGTCGTACTCCACGACCAGTCCCGACTCGGCGTCGAGCAGGTCGGCGTAGCCCAGAAGCCGGCCCGACAGGGAGAAGACCGGACGATTCGTCATCGGGCGTGGCAGGCCTGCCTCCAGGACCCAGATCATTCGTGTACGCGTCTCCTGCGGTGACCAGCTGTCTTCGTCGGATAGGTCCAAGGCCTGACGAGTCACCTGTACGCCGTCCCAGCCGGGATGGTCGCGCAGATAGGAACGCATTCGGGATATCGAAATGATGCGCGCGGCTGCAGCCATGTCCATCGTCACCACAGCCTCGCGCAGCGTGGTCGCGCACCTCATCTCATCGAAGACTGCCCGCCGGGCAACGGTGCACGGGATGCCCCGGAGGTCGACGATCTCCGAACGATCGAGCTGGTCCTCCCGGAAAGTCATCCCTGGCCGCGGTCTGCGTCGGCTACCGGGCACGACCAGAGGTACCGGGCGTTCAGTGCGACCGTCCGGCTCAAGCCCATCGAAGAACCCGCCACCCTGCATGCGCAGCGACGCCCACCCCGTGACGGCCCCATCCTCCGAGAGGAGCATCGCCGCCTCGACGATGCGCTGCTCGGGGGACGTTGCATCCACAGAGGCGGGGACGAAGAGCCCAGCCGAGGTCTGTCGCCACTGGGGACCTCGTGCCCTCCCCCGTGTCGGCCCGGCCAGCCCAGACGGGTCCACGGGCACCGGCCGAACGAACGAGCCCGGCGGGCAGCGTGGAGACCAGCGTTGGGCGTTCACAGCCCAACCCTGCTTCAGGATGAGCCGAAGCAGCGCCGGCGATCCACAGCCTCAGACCGAGTAGCCGCCGTCGACGTCGAGCTTCTGACCAGTGATGAACCCGGCTCGGTCGGAGGCCAGGAAGCACACGGCCTCGGCGATGTCGGCGGCGTTGCCGAAGCGACGCAAGGGGATGTTCCCGCGCGTGATCTCGAGCGCCCGCTCGTCGAGCTCGCCGCTGCTGATCAGTCGCTCGGCCATGCCGTCGGTGAGCATGCCCGGACCGACAGCGTTCACGCGCACGCCGTACCGGCCCTCCTCGGCCGCCAAGCCCCTGACCAGCGCCTCGACCCCTGCCTTCGGCGCTGACGAGAGGCCGTCACGCACGGGGAAGCGACTGGTCGCAGCGGTGGTGACCGCGACGATGCTGCCTTGGTTGCGACGGAGGCTCGCGAGCGCAGGGTGTACGGCGTTGAAGAAGGCGGCCGTGTCCGCGGCCAGCTGAGCAGCCAGGTCGGCAGGCGAGACCTGGCTGAGGTGCCGCATCGGGACGTGCGGCCCGGCGGCGTACACAAGCGTGTGCAAGTCGAGCCCCTCGATCGCAGCTCTGCACGCAGCGGCATCCGTGAGGTCGAGCTGGATCCCGCCGGGCACCGGGTTGTTGCGGTACGTCGTGACGACCTGGCTGCCTCGGTCGGCGAGCATCGCCGCGATCGCCTTGCCCAGCCCACCGCTGGCACCGAGCACGAGCGCGACGCCCGGCTTGCCCTCGAAGTCACGCATGCTGCTCTCCGTCCACGTACACCCACCGGCCCCCGCGCTGCTCGAACCTACTCGTCTCGTGGATCACGCCGTCTCCCCGAGGTCCGGTGAAGCGAGCCCTGAACTCGACGACGTCGTCGAGGGCCCGGAGCACCTCGAGGCCCTGCCAGTCCAGGCTGGGGTCGAGAGTTAGGTCCGCAGGCCGCGTCCGTGGGTGCCAAGTCCGGAACACGTAGTCCGAAAGCCCCATCGCGTACGCCGAGTAGCGCGACCGCATCAGCGCCTCCGGCGTAGGGACCGGAGCACCGTCGTGGAACGGTCCGCAGCACGCGGCGTACGCGATGCCCGATCCACACGGACACGGCCTCACGGCTTAGAGGCCTCGACGCGGTTGAGGCCGTCGTAGGCGGCGTACTTGTAGGCCTCGGCGTACGTCGGGACGTTGAACGTCGTGTCGATGAAGTACTCGAGCGTGTCCGCGTGGTGCACAGCCGACTGCCCGATGTGGATGAGCTCGCTCGCGATCTCCCCGAGGATGTGTACGCCGATCAGCACCTGGTCGTCGCGACGGAACACGAGCTTGACCAGGCCATCGGTCGCTCCGGAGATGTTGCCTCGGGCGTTCGAGGTGAACCGACCGCGACCCACTTCGTAGTCGATGCCGGCGGCCGCCGCCTCCTGCTCGGTCATGCCGACGCCGGCGACCTCGGGGATGGAGTAGACGCCGGTCGGGACGATCGGGTCGAGCCGCTCCATCCCCGGTACGCCGAAGGCGTCGCAGACCGCGATCCGTCCCTGCTCCATCGCCGAGGAGGCGAGGGCCGGAGGACCGATGACATCGCCGGCTGCGTAGACGCCCTTGGCGGTCGTGCGGTACCGGGCATCGACGGCGATCCGGCCACGCGAGTCGACCTCGACGCCTGCCTCCTCCAGGCCGAGACCTTCGGTGTTGCCCGACCGACCCGAGGCGAAGAGGAGCTTCTCCGGGCGGAGCGTGGTTCCGTCAGCGAGCCCGACCTCGAGGCCGCCCTCGCCTCGGCGTACGGACTCGACGCGGACGCCGAGGCGGACATCCATGCCCATGGACTCGAAGGACCTCCGCAGCTCCTCCGAGAGCTCTGCGTCCACGTAGCCGAGGAGTCGCTCGGCAGAGTCGACCAGCGTCACCCTCGCCCCGAGCGCGGTGAAGATCGAGGCGTGCTCACACCCGATGGCACCGCTGCCGACGATCAGCAGGCTCTCGGGGGTCGAGCCGAGCTCAAGCACCTCCTCGGCGTCCAGCACGTCCGGGTCGTCGAAGGGGATCCCCGGAGGGTGGAACGGACGCGAGCCGGTGGCGATCAGCACGGCGTCCCCGCACAGCAGTCGCTTCGATCCCTCTGACGTCTCGACCTCCACGAACCGATGGTGCCGCAGCGTTGCCGAGCCGTGGACCAACTCGATCTGGTGCCGCGCGAAGTTCTCCAGCACCGCCTGGCTCATCGTCGTACTCACCTCGACGGTGCGCGCGCTCAACGTCGTGTGCACCGCATCCGGTTCGACCGCCGCCGCGACGCCGTACACCTCTCGCTTGCGGAAGCCGGTCAGGTACAGCGCGGCCTCGCGCAACGTCTTGGTAGGGATCATCCCGACGCTCGTGACAGCTACCCCGCCGACAGCCGGCGAGCGCTCGACGATCGCCACGCGCTTCCCGAAGTACGCCGCCTTCGCGGCAGCCTTCTCGCCAGCCGGCCCAGATCCGATGACGATCAGGTCGAACGACTCAGCGTCCACGTCGCCTCTCCGCGATCGTGTAGAGCGCAACGCTGGCTGCGACGCCGGCGTTCAGCGACTCGACCGAGCTCACCATCGGAATCGAGACGAGCTGGTCGCAGGTCTCGGTCACCAAGCGCGAGAGCCCATCACCTTCGGCGCCGATCACGAGCACCAGCGGACCGTCGGCGAGCTCGAAGTCCGGCAGGCTGACATCGCCGTCGGCGGCGAGACCGACCACCATGCAACCGGCCTCCTGGTACGCCTTCAGCTGGCGCGTCAGGTTGGTTGCCTGCGCCACCTTGAGCCGCGCGGCCGCACCCGCGGAGGTCTTCCACGCGGACGCGGTCATGCCCGCTGCGCGACGCTCCGGTACGACGACGCCGTGCGCACCGAACCCGGCAGCGGAACGTACGACGGCACCGAGGTTGCGCGGGTCGGTGATCTGGTCGAGGGCGACGATGAGCGGCTTCTCGAGGTTCTTCGCCGCGAGGTCGAGGAAGTCGTCCGGGTGGGCGTACTCGTACGGCGGGATGCGCGCGGCCAGACCCTGGTGCACGGCACCACCGGTCATCCGGTCCATCTCGTTGCGCGACACCTCGAGCAGCTTGATCGCTCGGTCCGCGGAGATCTTGAAAGCTTCGCGGAGCCGTCCGTCACGCTCGGCGCCCTCTGCGACGTACAGCGTGGTGATCGGCATGTCCGCACGCAGCGCCTCGACGACGGAGTTGCGACCGGCCACCCACTCGGCGTCGGTGCTCTTGGGCGTGTTACGGCGCTGCGGGCGCTTGGCAGCTTCCGCCTCGGCCTTCTTCTTGTACTTGTAGACCTTGTGGCCCTCGCGCTCGTTGGCCTTGGGCGTCGGCCCCTTGCCCTCGAGCCCCTGGCGGCGACGGCCGCCCGAGCCCGCAGTCGGGTTGCCCTTGCCGGTCTTCTTGATCGCGCCTTTGCGCGAGCTGTTGCCTGCCATCAGGCGATGCTCCAGTTCGTACCTTGGGGTGTGTCCTCGAGCTCGATGCCCGCTGACTTGATCTGGTCGCGGATGGCGTCGGCCGTCGCGAAGTCCTTGGCTGCTCGCGCTTCAGCGCGCTTCTCGAGCAGGTGCGCTACGAGTGCGTCGACCGCTGCGTGGAGCTTCTCCTCGTTGCCGGAAGAGCCGGCCGCCCACTGGTCCTCGAACGGGTCGACGCCGAGCACGGCGAGCATCGCTCGCACGGACGACGCCGCACCGCGGAGCGCATCGGAGGGGCCGTCGCTGAGAAGCTTGTTGCCCTCGCGCACCACGTCGTAGATCGCTGCAACAGCAGCCGGAGTCCCGATGTCGTCGTTCATCGCATCCATGAACTCGGCGCACAGCGTGCCGACCGGGACGTCACCGAGGGCCTCGGCGGCGCGGCGCAGGAAGTGCTCGATGCGCTGGAAGCCCTGCGCTGCCTCGTCGAGCGCCTCGAACGAGAACTCGACGTGTGACCGGTAGTGGGCCGCCACCATGTAGAAGCGCAGGTCGATGGCGCGAGTGCGCGTCAGCACCGACGGGATCGACAGGGTGTTGCCCAGCGACTTGCTCATCTTCTCGCCGGCGGTGGTGATCCACGCGTTGTGCATCCAGTACGACGCGAAGCCGTGACCGGCCGCCCGAGACTGCGCCTGCTCGTTCTCGTGGTGCGGGAAGCGCAGGTCGACGCCACCGCCGTGGATGTCGAAGTCGGGACCGAGGTACTTCTCCGCCATCGCCGAACACTCGATGTGCCAGCCGGGACGGCCCCGTCCCCACGGCGACGGCCACGAAGCGCTTTCGGGCTCGGACTCCTTGCGGCCCTTCCAGAGGGCGAAGTCGCGCGGGTCCCGCTTGCCGCGTGGGTCCGCGTCCTCGGCCGGCTCCATGTCGTCGACCTTCTGACCGGTGAGCTCGCCGTACGCCGGGAAGGACTTCACGTCGAAGTAGACGTCACCGGACTCGTCCTCGGCGGCGTACGCGTGACCGCGCTCGATGAGCCGCAGGATCAGCTCGACCATCTCGGGGATGTGGCCGGTCGCGAAGGGCTCGTACGTCGGCGGCAGCACATTGAGGGCGGCGTACGCCTTGTCGAGCTCGATTCGCATCGCGTAGGCGAGGTTGTACCAGGGCCTTCCCTGGTCGGCCGACTTCACCAGGATCTTGTCGTCGATGTCGGTGATGTTGCGGATGAAGGTCACGTCGAAGCCGCTCGCGATGAGCCAGCGGCGGAGGACGTCGAAGTTCACGCCCGACCGGACGTGTCCGACGTGCGGCTCGGACTGAACGGTCAGGCCGCACACGTAGATGCCCGCGTGGCCCTCACGCAGGGGCACGAAGTCGCGCACCTCGCGGGTAGCAGAGTCGTAGAGCCGGATCGTCACCGGGCAAGTGTAGTGAGGGCGGGGCACACTGTTGGTATGGCCGCCATCGCGGGTACCTGGGAGATCACCCGGCCTCGGGTGCCGCTGCCGGGTGTCGTGGACGCGATCGGGTACCGCTCCATGGGCGTGACCCCGGGGATCCACCGAGGCCTGCCCTCGCCGTACCTCACCTTCGTGATCAGCATCGACGGCCCGATCGTTGCCTCCTGGGAGGAGCGGGACGTCGTCGAGGGGACCGCCCCGGGCGCACCGACAGTCCTCGGCGGCCTGCACACCGCCCCGGCCTACCTCGACCGTCCGGAGTCGGAGGCAGGGGTCCAGCTCGCCGTCCACCCGCTGGCAGCGCGAGCCATCTTCGGGCTCCCGGCGGCGGAGCTGGCCGGTCAGACCATCACGATCGACGACGTCTGGGGATGCGAAAGCGTGCACCTTCGGGAGCAGCTCGAGCAGGCGGACGACTGGGAGACCCGGTTCGAGGTCCTGCGGAATGCACTCGCGGGCCGCATCGGCGACCAGCCGCCCGGACCGCGCGACGACGTGGCTGAGGCCTGGCGCCTGCTGGCGTCGGAGGAGGGCAACGTGTCCGTGACGGACCTCGCGGCGCATGTCCATCTCGGGAACCGACAGCTCACCGAGGTCGTACGGCGTGAGGTGGGCCTGTCCCCGAAGCGCATCGGCCGGCTGATGCGGTTCCACTCCGTCGTACGACGGCTCTCCGGGCCGACCTCGGCCGTCTCGCTCGCGGAGACCGCGTCGCAACAGGGGTACGCCGACCAGGCCCACCTCACCCGCGAGTTCGTGGAGTTCACCGGCATCCCGCCGACCGAGTGGCTGGAGAAAGAGCTCCGATTCGTTCAAGACAATGGTGAGCAGTCCGGGGCATTCTGGCCTTCATGAGCGAACTTCCGAACCCGACCTGCTGGCCGACCCTCGCGTGCCACGACGCACCCGCCTTCATCGACTTCCTCGTCACCCTCGGCTTCGAGCGCACCGCCGTCTACGAGACCGATGGCCTCGTCGACCACGCCCAGCTCTCCTGGCCCGAGGGCGGTGGCGTGATGCTCGGCTCCTACACCCCCGACAAGGTGTGGTCGATCAAGCCCGGCACCGCGGGCATCTATGTGGTCACCGACGACCCGGACGGCGTCCGCGAACGCGCGCTGACGACCAAGGCCGAGGTCGGCGAGATGGAGGAGCAGGACTACGGCAGCCGGGACGTGCGGCTCCGCGACCCGGAGGGGAACCTCTGGAGCTTCGGCACCTACCGGGGCGAGCCTCGCAGCTGAGCTCCGACTGCGAGTTATCGTGGCGCGATGCGTCGCGTGGCTCGGGTTCTAATCGTCGGCATGCTCGCAGCGACCCTTCCCGCTCTGCAGGCCGAGGCCGCCACGCAACGGCGGATCAGCTACCACGCGTGGACGGACTTCACCCAGGGCACTGCGAACGGCACGGCTGTCATCGACGGACGGCTGGTCATCGGCACGCAGGCGGGCACCGCGATGCTGGGCGGTACGACGTACGAGTGGGCGGGGTGGACCTCGCCGTACGTCGACGCCGGGTACGACCTCACCGAGCTGATCCCGAGCTGGACGGCTCGCACTCCCGGAGACACCTGGATCCGCGTCGACGTACGAGGTCGGACGAGCAGCGGCACCAGCACCGGCTGGGACAGCATCAGCCGTTGGGCGGCCGGTGATCGCTTCGTACGACGGTCCAGCTACGGCAGTCAGCCTGACGGCGGCGCATCGGTCCGGTACGACACATGGAAGATTCCGGCGGGCGTCCGCGCTTGGCAGCTGCGGATCCGGCTGTTCCGGAAGGCGGGCACGGCGCGCACTCCCCGCGTCGCGGTCGCAGGTGCGGTGGTCTCGCAACTGCCCGAGGGCACGCCGAGCACCAGCACACCGACCGGCCTTGCCGCGGGCACAGTGCTAGCCGTACCGACGTTCTCGCAGATGCTCCACGAGGGCGAGTACCCGGAGTACGACAACGGCGGTGAGGCCTGGTGCTCACCGACCTCGACGTCGATGGTGCTCGCCTACTACAAGGCACTCCCTAGACCCAGGGCCTACGCCTGGGTCGACCCTGACTACCACGACCGGTTCGTCGACCACGCCGCACGGATGACCTTCGACTACTCGTTCGAGGGCACCGGCAACTGGCCCTTCAACACGGCGTACGCCGCGAGCAGGACCGGCAGCGCGTTCGTGACGCGGCTGCGCAACCTGCGCGACGTGGAACGCTTCATCGCGGCAGGCATCCCGGTCGTCGCGTCGATCGCCTTCGGCAAGGGCGAGCTCACGGGTGCCCCGATCTCCTCCACCGATGGCCAC
>DATILB010000246.1:0-3160 GCA_035477015.1 Nocardioidaceae bacterium
GGTAGGCGGGTCAGGCGTTGAGGGGACGACCCTCGTCCAGACGACATGCGGCTTCGACCGGGCCCAACGCTGGCGGTTCAGCTGACCTTCGATCCCACTCGCGAAATCAGCAGGTGCTGACGACGGGCTCGTGGTCGAAGCGTGCCTGGATGAAAGCCATCGCGTCATCGAGCGCCTCGTCTATGACTGCGTCGTGGTCTCCCGCGTAGACGTGGCGGACGACGCTGACGCCGAGGGCGCAGTACTTGCCGCCGAGCACGTCCGAGAGCTCCACGGGGACCTTCTGGTCGTCCTCGCCATGCCCCAGGAACACCGGCACGCCCGGAGTGACGGCGCCGGGTGAGTTCTCCGCGAGGAGAGCCTGCAGCTTGGGGAGGGTACTGGGCTCGTTGGCGACCACGTCGCTGGTCGACAGCGCCTGGTAGCGCGCGATCGTGTCATCGAGACACTCGGTCTCGAGGCGGGCGACGTCCGCGGTCGCGCTCGGCGTGAACATGGTGGCCAGGTCGAGGTCCGGGTATCCGGCTCTCAGGCCGACGGCGCCGATGAGTGCCATGGCGGCACCAGTCGATGTCGTAGCCAGGTGGTCGACCAGTGCCGGCAGCTCGACTCCCGGGGCGAGTGCGACGACGCCGACGAGCTCGAGCTCGGGCGCGTAGGTCAGAGACATCTCAGCCGCGGTCAGCGCGGCTGCGCCACCCTGCGAGTGACCCGCCACCACCACGTCACCGAGGCCCCCGACGTTGGGAAGCGCAGCGGCAGCACGGATGCTGTCGAGCACCGCGTGGCTGTGAGCCGCCGCCACAGTCGAAGTCGGAATGCCCGGCGTACCCAGGCCCTCGTAGTCGGTGGCGACCAGGACAGCACCACGCTCTACCTGCATGCCCCCGTAGGGAGGGAGGTTCTCCCGGGGTTCGCGGGACGGTGCGCACTGATCCCCCAGTCCGACGGTCCCATGGGCCCAGGCGTAGACCGGGCGACCGCCGTCGGGTGGAGCGGCGGTCGGCACGACCGCCAAGCCGGACACGGCGATATCGACGTTGTCGCGGCTGCGCGAGTGATAGAGGATCCGCCACACAGTTGCGGGGGGTTGGATGTCCTCGAGACCTGCGACCTGCTCCGCCCAGATGAGGGTCCCTGCAGCCGCCGGCTGGAGCGGGTCGGGCGGTGTGTAGAAGTCACCACGCGGCGACGGAACACTCGGCGTCGCCGAAGAACCGTTGGCCGAGCCGCATCCGCCGAGCGCGCCGACGAGGATCACTGCCGCCAGCAGGGGCCGCCACCTGAAGACGAGACTGGTTTCACGCGAGTGGGTCATGAGTCCACGGTGCGCGGTCGCGGCCCGGACCACATCCAGGCAGACCTGGACGGACCGCGTCAGGGTCTGCCCTGATGTCCGGGGCGAGCGAGGATGCACGCGCGCGGGTCTGGGAGGAAGATGAGCCACGTGGGCAAGCCCTGATGAGAGTTCGAGAGCGACTGTTGTGGTGGCTGCTCTGGCCTGCCCTTACCGCCTTCGCGGTCACAGCCGAGGTGCTTCACGCTCGAGCCGGAAGCGACGAGAACGTCTTCCTCGAGTTCCTCGGTGGCTACTCGTTCGCTGTTGCCGGCTTGATCGCCTGGCGGCTGCGACCGGCGAACCACCTGGGCCGTCTCATGACGGTCGTTGCGGCGCTGTGGTTCGTGGGTGCCTACGGGGATGCCGACGCCGGCATCGTTCGGTCTATCGGCATCGCCTTCGCGGGCTTGGAGCCCATCGCGATCTCGCATCTGGCTTTGGCCTATCCCGCTGGCCGCCTAGAGAGGCGACCACAGCGGGTCCTGATCTTCGGCGCCTACTTCGTTGCGCTACTCGCGAACCGACTTACCGACGACAGCACGGACAAGGTCGCCGGGGCCGTCGTGCTAGTGGCGGTGATCTTGCTGGTGCGCCGACTTCTCCTCTCGAGCGTGACCCAGCGCTGGCTTCTTGCGCCGCTGTGGGTGGTCGCCGCCGTGGCCGGCACTATTTTTGTGGTCCGCACGACGGTCAACTTCGTCGAGATCAGCGTCGATGCTCTCGGCACTGTCGACGACGTGCTCAACGGGATCACCACGCTTGTGCCAGCAGTGTTCCTGATTGGTCTCCTGCGACGGCGGCTCGAGTCATCTCCAATCGGCGACCTGGTGGTCGCGCTCGGCGGTGCGACTACCACCGAAACCCTGCAGCGGGCGTTGGCGCGCACGCTACGGGACCCGTCGGTGGAGCTGGCCTACTGGCTACCCGAACGAGGCACATATGTCGACGCGGAGGGCCACGAGTTCGCGATGCCGATGGACGGCGTAGCCCGGTCGACCACGTTCGTCGAGCGGGACGGCGAACGCCTCGCGGCGATCGTCCACGATCGGGCGCTGCTGGAGAACCCGCGGCTTGTCGAGGCGGCGACGGCGGCGGCCGGCCTTGCTCTCGAAAACGAGCGGCTTCAGGCTGAGCTGCGTGCCAAGATCGTGGAAGTAGAGGCTTCCCGAGTCCGGATCATCGAGGCGGGCGACGATGCCCGCCGACGCATCGAGCGCGACCTTCACGACGGCGCACAGCAGCGGCTTCTCGCCACCGCACTGTCGTTGCGACTCGCGAGTGATGCACTCGACGAGCGCATCCACCCCGCCGGGCGCCTCGCCCTGGAGAGTGCGGCGGCTGAGACATTGGACGCTCTTGCCGAGCTGCGCGAGCTCGCTCACGGCATTCACCCGGCGGTCCTGACCGAGCAAGGCCTCCGAGCTGCCGTCGAGGTGCTCGCCGAGCGAGCACCTGTCGCCGTGCTCATCGACGTCCCCCACGATCGCTTCGCCACATCGATCGAAGCTACTGCCTACTACGTGGTGTCCGAGGCCCTTGCGAACGTGGCCAAGCATGCCCACGCAACCCGGGTGACCGTTCGGGCACGGGCCGATGGTGGCTCGCTCGTTGTCGATGTGATCGACGACGGCGCAGGTGGCGCAGCCCCGACCGGTGGCACGGGGCTGAGCGGCCTGGACGACCGCGTGTCCGCGCTCGGGGGCCGCCTCGATCTCCGGAGCGTGCTAGGGGAGGGCACTCGTCTTCGGATCGAGCTGCCCTGCTCATAGGATCGCCGTGCGATGCCTGAACCGACAGATGTGCGGGAGGCGGCGAGTCGAC
>DATILB010000247.1:0-11286 GCA_035477015.1 Nocardioidaceae bacterium
GAACGGGGTGAACGTGATCTTCATCGAGGAGCCTGTCAACGGACCGCCGAGCGCCGCCAACGCCGCGTTGAACTCCGCGATGAGGACTTTGTCCGAGGAGAACCCCGACGACTTCGGCTACCCCGACTACAACACGCAGGACAAGGTCCTCTACGTCAACCTCGCTACCCCACGCGGGGAGGAGCTCTACGCCGGTTTGAAGATTCCTGAAGGTGCTCGCGTGGTCGTGCGCAAGGGTGCGCACAGCATCACCGAGCTCGACGCCATCACCCGGAAGGCGTACGACGTGATCCCCGAGTTCTACGAGGGCAGCATCGACGGCAAGAACGATCGGGTGGTGATGACCTCCCCGTCCGTGTCCCGGGACCTGTTGCGACGGGTCAAGGAGCACTTCGGTCCCGACCTCGTCGCGGTCCGTTGGCAGCCGTTCGGACACACCAACTAGCGGCCACAAGAACTGGCAACTCCTCGGTTCCGACCAAATTCGGGGCCGGTTTCACGACAGTTGCCAGTTCTTGTGGCCCCTCGCGTGCTGTTCACCGGGAAAAGTGATCCGCGCACTGGAACTCCTGACTCGCCCAGCACTGTCAACAGGTGAGAGTTCGGTGCAAGGTGAGCAGCAGGAGGTGAGCACGTGGACGACGAGGCCTTCGACGCCCTGTTCGCAGCGCACTTCCCCACCGTCGTCCGCACAGTGACATACGTCGTCAGCGACCGCGCCATCGCCGAGGAGATCACCCAGGACGCGTTCGTGAAGCTGCTGCGCCACTGGTCGAAGGTGTCCGCCTACGAGCGGCCGGACCTCTGGGTACGACGCGTCGCCCTGCGCGATGCCCAACGCGAACGTCGGCGCGGCTGGCGCAGGCCGGAGATCGAGGCCTCGGCCGCACCGCCGGCAATGGTCGCGGGACCGGAGGCAGGACGGAGCGACGTACTCGCCGCGGTCTCCACCCTGGCCCCCAAGCAGCGCGCCATCGTCGTTCTCTTCTACTTCGAGGACCGGCCGATGGACGAGATCGCCGAGATCGTCGGGTGCTCTACCTCGACCGCGTGGAGCCAGCTGCACAACGCTCGCAAGCGCCTTGCGCTGACACTCGCCGAGGAGGTGGCCGACGATGTCCGTTGACGATCGCCTCCGCGAGGCATTCACAGTCGCAGAGTTCGAGCCCACCGGGGGAGCACTCGAGCTGGTCCGCCAGCGGGCCCGGCGCGAGAGGCTGCGTGACCGCGGGCTTGCTCTCGCGGCTGCCGCTGTCGTTGCTGCTGTCCTCGGCTTCTCGTTGCTCGGGGGCGGTCAGCCGAAGACGCAGGAGCCGGTGCTGCCGGTCCCGACGCCGACACAGACGCCGGTCACACGTGTGCCCGACGAACTCAACGGACTCTGGAAGACCCGACGGATCACTGGCGCCGACCTCACGCTCACCCTCGAGAGTGCAGGTCTGGGCGAGTGGTCGGACGAGGTGGTGGCAAGCCTCCCCGAAGGTCCCTGGCGGCTACGCCTCGTCATCGAAGGCGGCGACTGGCGGCTCTGGGCGGAGCATGACGGGCGGAGAGACCTGCTGGACCACGAGATCGTGCAGGCCACGGGCAACACCGTGGTTTCCATCTCGCCCAAGGAACTCCCATACTTCCGGACGACCTATGCGACCTCGCACAACGTGGACCCGGGGCCGGAATGGATCAGGTGGGTGTTCCTGGAGACGACGGAGCCGGTCGTAGCCGGTGTCCCTGCCGAGGCCCATCAGCGCGCGCTCTACACCACAGCGCCGTTCCTCAAGGTTCGTTAGAGCGACAGTCGGCGGATCGCCTCGAGCGGGATGTGCACCCAGTCCGGCCGGTTGCGGGTCTCGTAGACGACCTCGTAGACCGCCTTGTCCGCTTCGTACGCCGCGACGAGGGCACTCGAGTCGCCCGACCTGCCGTCGAGCCCGCTGATCTCGCGGTAACCGTCGAGGAACGCCGAGCGGTTGCGGTCGGCCCATTCATGGGCGCGGGAGGCGCTGTGCTCACCTGCATCCGTCGGCCTGTCGTCGATCGACTCCGCCGCGTAGTCGAAGGACCGAAGCATGCCCGCGACGTCACGCCATGGGGAGTCGGGAAGGACGCGCTCCGCCAGAGGCTTGGCCGGCTCTCCCTCGAAGTCGACGACCTTCCACCCCTTCACCGTGCGGAGCGTCTGCCCCAGGTGGAGGTCGCCGTGGATGCGCTGCGTGGGGAGCGGGCCGCTCACCGACCTGAGCTCGTCGAACCGGGCGCGCAGCGAGGTCTCATGGCCCGACAAGGCCGGGGCATCGCCGATCGCCGCAGAGAGCCGCGAGTCCATGGCATCGGCGACGAGGAAAGGTGCGATCGCCTCGGTGGGGAAGACCTCGGCGAGCGACTCATGGATCGAGGCGACCGCGTGGCCGAGTCGGTGCGCCTCGGCGGCGAAGTCACCGCCGGCATCGGAGGCTGGGATGTCCGGAGAGGCGAAGAGGTCCCGCACGCTGGTCAGCGCCAGCTCCCAACCGTCGCTCGCCGTGCGCAGGAACTGCTGCAGCATCGCGAGGTGGTAGCCGTCGTACTCCGCCCAGCCGTAGAGGGCGGCGACGTGCTCGACTCCTGCCTCGGTCAGACGCGCGTGCACCTCGATGTCGGGGTTGGCTCCCTGGGTGACCTTGCGGAACACCTTGAGCAGGCTGTCCTCGCCGAACGCCACCGACGTGTTGGACTGCTCGCCGCTCAGCACCGCCGAGCGGGCCTCGGTGTCGATCTCGTGGTCGCCGACGCTGTGGAACGTCAGGCCGGCGAACGACGCATCAGTGGCGAACGCCTCCAGGAGGGCGGGCGTCATCGCGTGGTCGTGGAGGGCGTCGTACGCGAAGACCTCGCCCAGCTCGGCGTCGATCCACGTGCCGACCAGGGCGTGGTCGAGGTGCTCTTGCGGCTTGTCGTATAGACCGAGCGGCAGCTGGTACGTCGTCTGCTCGCCGCCGTCGAAGGTCACCGTCGCCAGCGCGATGCGCAGGTCCTCGCGGAGCGGGATCTCACGCACGTCGGTCACCTCGAAGCCGCGGCCCTTCGCGCCGAACCATCGGGTGCCGGCGATGAACTGCTCCAGGACGGCCTTCACGATGCACTCCCCGTAAGTCGGAACCAGTAGAACCCGTAACCGCCGAGGGTGAGCAGGTAGGGAAGCTCACCGATCTCCGGGAAGGTCACCCCTCCCAGCAGCTCGACCGGCGCGATCCCTTCCCATCGCCGAAGGTCGAGCTCGACCGGCTGCGGGAAGCGGGACAGGTTGTTGACGCAGAGCACGACGTCCTCGTCGTACTCGCGGGCGTAGGTCAGCACGGACGGGTTCGAACCACCGAGGTCGAGGAAGGTCCCCTGGCCGAAGGCGGGGTGGCTCTTCCGGGTATGGATCATCCGACGGGTCCAGTGCAGCAAGGACGAGGTGTTCTCGAGCTCGGTTTCGACATTCACCCTTTGATACCCGAACACCGGGTCCTGAATCACGGGGAGGTGCAGCCGGCCGGGCGTTGCCTTGGAGAAGCCGGCGTTGCGGTCGGCGGTCCACTGCATGGGGGTGCGTACGCCGTCGCGGTCACCGAGCCAGATGTTGTCGCCCATGCCGATCTCGTCGCCGTAGTACAGGACCGGGCTGCCGGGCAGGGACAGCAGCAGCGCGGTGAAGAGCTCCATCTGGTTCGTGTCGTTGTCCAGCAGGGGAGCGAGCCGACGGCGGATGCCGATGTTGGCCTTCATGCGGGGGTCCTTGGCGTACTCGCCCCACATGTAGTCGCGGTCCTCGTCGGTGACCATCTCGAGGGTCAGCTCGTCGTGGTTGCGCAGGAAGATGCCCCACTGGCAGTTGTCCGGGATGGCGGGAGTCTGCTCCATGATCTCGGAGATCGGGAAGCGCGACTCGCGTCGTACGCCCATGAAGATGCGGGGCATCACTGGGAAGTGGAACGCCATGTGGCACTCGTCGCCGCCGGCCTCGAAGTCGCCGAAGTACTCGACGACGTCGCCGGGCCACTGGTTCGCCTCGCAGAGCAGGACGCGGCCCGGGTAGTGCTCGTCGACGTACGAGCGGACCTTGCGGAGGAAGGCGTGCGTCTCGGGGAGGTTCTCGCCGTTGGTGCCGGGTCGCTCGTAGAGGTACGGGACGGCGTCCAGCCGGAAGCCGTCGATGCCCATGTCCAACCAGAAGCGCAATGCCTCGAGCATCGCGTCATGGACCTTCGGGTTGTCGAAGTTCAGGTCGGGCTGGTGGTTGAAGAAGCGGTGCCAGAAGTACTGCTGGCGCACTGGATCCCACGTCCAGTTGGACGGCTCGGTGTCGACGAAGATGATCCGCGCCTCTTGGTACAGCTCGTCGGTGTCCGACCAGACGTAGAAGTCGCCGTACGGGCCGTCCGGGTCGGACCTGCTCGCCTGAAACCACGGATGCGCGTCCGAGGTGTGGTTCATGACGAAGTCGATGATCACGCGGATGCCGCGCTCGTGCGCCGCGTCGAGGAACTTGTGGAAGTCCTCGACGGTGCCGACCTCGGGCAGGATCTCGGTGTAGTTGGCCACGTCGTAGCCACCGTCACGCAGCGGCGACTCGAAGAACGGTGGCACCCACAGGCAGTCGACTCCCAGCCACTCGAGGTAGTCGAGCTTGTCCAGCAGGCCCTTGAAGTCGCCGATGCCGTCGCCGTCGGAGTCGCTGAACGAGCGGACCAGCACTTCATAGAAGACGGCTCGCTTGAACCAGTCGGGCTCCTCGTTGAGAACGGTCATCAACCGGCCTTCCGGATCGTCAGGATGTGCGCAGGCTCGTGGTGCGGATCCAGCCGGACGTAGTTGGACTCACCCCAGGTCCACTCCTCGCCGCTCACCTCGTCGCGTACGACGAAGCGGTCCGCCCAGTCCAGCCCCAGGGCGGGCATGTTCAGGTGGACGGTCGTCTCCCGGGCTGCGTGCGGGTCGAGGTTGAGGACGACGATCACGTGGTCGTCACCGTGCGACTTCGAGAAGCAGGTGATCATCGCGTCGTCGGTGGCGTGCTGGCGGTAGTTGCGCAGCAACCGAAGCGCCGGATGCTCCTTGCGCAGCTGGTTCAGCAGGCCGATGTACGGTGCCAGCGAGCCTTCGGCATCCCAGTCGCGGATCCTGAGCTGGTACTTCTCCGAGTCGAGGTACTCCTCGCTCCCGGGCTTCGCAGCAACGTGCTCGAAGAGCTCGAAGCCGGCGTACACACCCCAGCTCGGTGAGGCCATCGCCGCCAGCGTCGCGCGGATCTTGAAGGCCGCCGGACCGCCGTACTGGAGGTACTCGTGCAGGATGTCCGGCGTGTTGACGAAGAAGTTCGGACGGAGGAACGGCGCACTGTAGGTGCTCAGCTCCCGCATGTACTCCTCGATACCGGGCTTGTCGTTGCGCCAGGTGAAGTACGTGTAGCTCTGGTGGAAGCCGATCTTGCCGAGCATGTGCATCATCGTCGGCTTCGTGAACGCCTCGGACAGGAAGATCACGTCCGGGTCGGTCGCGCGGACCTCAGCCAGCAACCACTCCCAGAACTGCACGGGCTTCGTGTGCGGGTTGTCGACCCGGAAGATGCGCACTCCGTGGTCCATCCAGTGGCGTGCGACGCGGAGCACTTCGGCATAGATGCCCGGGGGGTCGTTGTCGAAGTTGACCGGGTAGATGTCCTGGTACTTCTTGGGTGGGTTCTCGGCGTACGCGATCGTGCCGTCGGCCAGGGTCGTGAACCACTCTGGGTGCGTGCTCACCCAGGGGTGGTCGGGGGCCGCCTGAAGGGCCAGGTCGAGCGCGACCTCCAGCCCTTCCTCGGTGGCCCTCGCCACGAAGGCGTCGAAGTCCTCGATCGTCCCGAGGTCGGGGTGTACGGCGTCATGGCCGCCCTGGGCCGAGCCGATCGCCCAGGGCGAGCCGACGTCGTCCGGTCCCGGCGTCAGCGTGTTGTTCGGACCCTTGCGGTTGACCTCGCCGATCGGGTGGATGGGCGGCAGGTAGACCACGTCGAAGCCCATCGCCTTGACCGCAGGCAGCCGTTCGGCCGCGGTCTTGAAGGTCCCCGTGACCACCACGTCGCCGTCCAGAGAGGCGCCCTCGCTGCGGGGGAACAGCTCGTACCAGGCGCCGTACAGTGCGCGCTCGCGGTCGACGTACACGGAGAAGGGGCCCTCGCTCGTGATCAGATCACGGAGCTGGGCGCCGGCAGTGGTGCCGGCCGCGAGCCTCACCTCCGGGGGTCGCGAGGCGTCCCGCAGTGCCTTCGCTGCGTCCTTGAGCTTGGCGCGCTCCATCAGCCGAGCGCCCTCCTCGAGCATCAGCTCGACGTCGATGCCCGCGGGGACCTTGATCTCCGCGTTGTGCACCCAGGTCGCGACCGGGTCGCTCCACGCCTCGACGACGAACTGCCACGGACCCTCGGCGTCGCAGGCGACGGTGGCGGTGTAGCGATCGAGCTCCTCGTGCTGGGTCATCTGCACGAGATCCCGGCGAACGCCGTCCGGGCCGACCAGGACGACCCCGGCGCCGAGCGCGTCGTGCCCCTCACGGAAGACGAGCGCAGTCACCTCGAAGGGCTCGCCGACGGCGGCCTTGGCCGGGTAACGGCCGCCCTCCACGACGGGAGTGACGGACAGAACCGGGATGCGTCCGATCATGCAATTCAAACTACCGTGGCGCGGACCTTCGCAAACGTCTGCAGCGTGCGGTAGGAAGAATCACCACTTCTCGGGACGCGCGAACTCTGCCGCGTGGTGCATGTTGGTCTGACCAGACAGGCAGGGGCCGATGCACGCCGAAGGACTCGCTCTGAACGGGCACGGACCGGTGAGCCGGAGCCGGGCGCTCGAGGTGCTGAGTCGCGCCTTCGCGGGGGCTGATGCCGGCACCATCGCGTCGGTGGCGGACCTGGCCGAGTCGCTCACCCTGAGCGGTGGCGACTGCCTGTTCCACCAGGGCGAGCCCGGCGACGCGCTGTATGTGGTCGAGACCGGTCGGTTGCGGGTCTTCAACGAGGCGGCCGACAGCGCCTACGAGATCCATCTCAGCGAGATCGGCCGCGGCGAGCTGGTGGGGGAGGCCGCGCTGGTGGACGGGGCGCCACGCGCGGCGTCGGTCTACGCGATCCGTGACACACGGCTGCTCCGGGTGCGCAAGGAGTCGTACGAGACCCTCCTGTCCCGCGATCCCCGACTCGGCCTCCAGCTCGCAAGGGTGGCGTTGGGTCGCGTACGTCGAGGGCCGAGCCACCGAGCCCGGCCGGTGTGCTTCACGCTCGTGCCGGCATCACCCGGCGTCGACGTACACGGCCTCGCGCGTGGGCTCGTCGACATCTGGGGCGAGGCCGCCCACATCGCGACCGACGGCGTCGTGGACGACATCGTCGAGTCCAGGCACTCACATGTGATCCATGTCGTCGATGGTGAGTGGGGCGACGGGAGCCAGCGGGCCCTCCGCAGCGCGGACCGGGTCGTCCTCGTGGCCGATGCGCGGACGGATCCGGCGCCTCGCGCCGGCGAGCTGGAGATGTGGCGGATGCTGTCTCGCCAGCACGACGCGCTCGTGAGCCTGGCACTGGTTCATCCCGCCGACACCACGATGCCGTCCGGCACACCAGCCTGGCTGGACCCGCGACCCGGGTTGGTGTCACACCACCACGTGAAGACCGGCGACACCGCCACGCTGGCTCGGCTCGCGCGGTTGCTGGAAGGTTCCGGAACCTCGCTCGTCCTCGGGGGTGGTGGCGCTCGGGGGTTCGCCCATCTCGGTGTCGTCCAGGTCCTCGAGGAGCTGGACCATCCCGTCGACATGGTCGGCGGCACCAGCATCGGCGCGATCATGGCGACCGGTGCCGGCATGGGGCTCTCGTCGATCGCAGGGCGCGAGATCGCCGGCAAGGCGTTCCGCAAGCTGATGGACTTCACGCTTCCGGTGACCTCGGTGATCAAGGGACGACGGATCACCCGCAGCATGCACGAGATGTACGGCGACCTCGACATCAGCGACCTGTGGGTGCCGTACTTCTGCGTCTCCACCAACCTCACGCGCGGCTGTCCGCACGTCCATGACCGCGGTCCACTGGTGCAGGCGCTCCGAGCGAGCATCTCCATCCCGGGCGTACTACCGCCGGTTCCGTACGACGGGGACCTGCTGGTCGACGGCGGGCTCCTGGACAACGTGCCGGTCGGCGAGATGCGGCGCCGCAACCCCACCGGGAAGGTGCTCGCCGTCGACGTTGCACCCAGCCAAGGCCCCACTGCGCGCGCGGACTACGGCCTCTCGTCGTCGGGGCTGCGGGCGCTGATGGCGCGACGCCGAGGCGGGGGACCGCCGCGGCTGCTGTCGACCATGGTCCGCGCGACGATCGTGGGCTCCGCCCAGGAGCGCGGCCGCATCGTCGAGGAGAACCTCGCCGACCTCTACATCGAGCTCGAATGCGCAGGAGGCGGCATGCTCGACTTCTCTCATGGCGACGCGGACGCGGATGACGCGGCGGACCGCACCCGGCCCTTGCTCCAAGCATGGACGAGGGAGGAGCAGACGCCTGGCTACGTGCGAGTGGGCAGGCCGGAGCGGCACGTCCCGAAGAAGCAGTCGCGCCTTGGTCGTGTCGGCGGCGTCCTGCTGTTGACCGCGCGGGACCTGCAGTTCCGCGCCACACGGTTCGGCTCAGCGATCCTCGGCACCGCGGTCGTTTTCACGATGCTGTTCCTGATGACCGGGCTCAACGAGCAGTTCCACCGAGAGCCGAAGCTCATGGTCGAGGCACTCGGATCCAACGCCTGGCTGCTCCGAGAGGGCACGTCCGGCCCCTTCACGTCCGGTGAGAGCATCCCGACCTCGGTGCTTAACCGAGTCCGGGGAGCCGAGGGCGCGCCCCTGGCGGTCTCCCGGCTCAGCATCACCCAAGGCGTCGACGAGGGCGCCCTGCGGCTCGACGCCGTCCTCGTCGGGTTCGTGCCCGGTGAGCTGGGGTCGCCGATCCTGACTGCCGGGCGGCTTCCGGAGGCACCCCTGGAGGTGGTGCTGGACGAGGCCGCGGACATCCCGGTCGGGGGCGTGGTCGGCGTAGGCCCGGAGGCCTACACGGTCGTGGGGACCACCCAGGGCACCACGCTCTTCGCCGGGATGCCCTTCGTGTACCTGCCGCTCCCCACTGTCCAGCAGATGCTGTTCCAGGGCAGGCCGCTCGCGTCGACGTTCCTGCTCGACGGCGAGCCGACGCGGCTGCCTCCGGGCTACGCCATCGTCGATGGCGACGGGATCGCGAAGGACACCCTGCGCCCGCTCGAGAACGCCGTGGGCTCGGTCAACATGATCCGGATCCTCTTGTGGTTCGTCGCGGCGATGATCATCGGCACGCTCAGCTACCTGTCGGCCCTCGACCGATCGCGCGATGTCGCGGTGCTCAAGGCTGTCGGTGGAGGAACGGCTCAGCTCGGCTCCTCGATCGCCCTGCAAGGTGTCCTGGTCGCCCTGACTGCCGTGGCGGCGGCGAGTGTCTTCCAGTACCTCCTGGTGCCGCAGTTCCCGCTGGACGTGTTCGTTCCCGGGCGTGCCTTCGTCCAGCTTCCCCTCATCGCCGTCGTCGTCGCACTGCTCTCCGGGGGAGTCGGGCTGCGCAAAGCGATACGCACCGACCCTGCCCTCGCGTTCTCAGGACCGGGCCAGTGAGCGCGCTGCTCGAGGTCAAGGACCTCGTCATCGAGTACGACAGCGGCGGGTACGCCGTCCGGCCGATCGACGGCTTCAACCTCAAGGCCGATGCCGGCGAGCTCGTCGTCCTGCTCGGCCCTTCCGGGTGCGGGAAGACGTCGCTGCTGTCGGCCTTCGGCGGAATCCTGACCCCGAGCTCAGGGACCGTGAAGGTGGGCCGGAGCTCGGTCGGGAACCTGTCCGGCCACGACCTCACGCAGTTCCGGCAGCGCCAGGTCGGCTTCGTCTTCCAGGCATTCAACCTGGTGCCGTCATTGACCGCAGCGGAGAACGTCGCAGTCCCTCTGATGCTGGCCGGGGCGGGTCGCAACGCTGCGATGAAGCGGGCCCGCGAAGTGCTCGACCAGGTGGGGATGGGCGACCTTGTAAGCCGTCGGCCGTCGAAGCTGTCGGGCGGACAGCAGCAACGTGTCGCGGTAGCGCGCGCGCTGGGGGCTGACCCTCCGGTCCTGCTGGCCGACGAGCCGACCGCAAACCTCGACTACGTCCATGCCGAAGGCATCATCACGTTGTTGCGGAACCTACGGGCCGACGGCCGACTCATCGTCGTGTCGACCCACGACGACCGGCTCGCCCCGATCGCCGACCGGGTCATCCATCTCGTGCCTCAGTTCCGCTCCGACGAGCAGCCGGCACATGTCGTGGAGTTCGCCCAGGGCGAGATCGTCTTCGACCAGGGCGACCGCGGTGAGCTCGTGTACGTCGTGGAGGAGGGCTCGGTCGAGATCACCCGCCGCCGTGCCGGTGGTGAGCACGAGCACGTGGCCACCATCGGTGAAGGCGACTACTTCGGTGAGCTCGGCCCGACGCTCGGCTTCCCGCGGTCGGCGCGCGCGACCGCTGTGTCACCCCTTCGCCTGCGTGCGATGTCCGTGGCCGAGTTCCGCTCCGCTTTCGTGGAAGCGACGGAAGGTGCTCAGGCGGACCTGAGCACCACGCCCGCCAACGCCACCCGCGACGGCAGGCCGAGCTTGACGTAGATGTGTTTCAGGTGGCTCGCCACCGTGTGCTCGGAGAGGAACAGCTCCGCGGCCACCGCAGCGTTGGAGAGTCCCCCTGCCACCAGGTCGGCAACCCGCCGTTCCGCAGGTGACAGTGCGTCGAGCCTCGTTCCGATGGCGGGCACGGGGGAGGCCTCGGCGAGCCGGCGCAGCAAGGCAGCGGCCTCCTTGATCGCGGTGTGCCGGTCGCCCTCGTCGGCGGAGCCCTGCAGGGAGTAGAACGCGTCGAGCAGGACGTCAGTGTCGACCGCGAGCTGGGCCCAGCCGGTGCTGACCTGGCGCAACCGACGCGTGAGCGCACGAGTCACCTGCTCGCGAAGCGCAGGCAGCTCGGCCAGCGCGTCCCCGAACGAGGCCACCGGGAACGACAGCATCGTCATCGGGGCGCTCGCCGTGACCGTGGCTGCTCGGGGTGCGTCATCGAGCACCGCCAGCTCGCCCACGCAGTCACCCGTCCCGACGGCCGGGCTCACCTCCGTGCCGTCGAGCTGGACCGTGGCCGAACCGGACAGCACGACGTACACGTTGTCCGCGCGGTCGCCCTGGCGCACCAGCACTTCTCCGG
>DATILB010000248.1:0-3663 GCA_035477015.1 Nocardioidaceae bacterium
TCAGCCCCACGACGAGGTAGCCGATGTTGAGCTGCCGGTTCATGCTGCTTCCTGCCTTACTTCGATGTGGCCGAACTTGACGTCGATGTCGAGGGTGACGCGTGGGTCGGTGGGATCGCCGACGATCGCGTTGCGTGAGTAGCCCCAGCCGCCGTCCTCGTTGTTGTTGACCGTGATGGCGCCACCGAACTGGATGTCGCCGTTGAGGTCAGCCGAGAGTCCGTCCAGGGGGAGGATCACGAGGATCTCGCCAGCATTCGCGTCAAGGTGGATCGTCCTGCCGTCCAGCTGACCCGGTTCCGACAGCCTGCTCAGGTCGAGGATGATCTGGCCGGCGGGGACGTGGTAGGAGTCCTCGACCTGCGTGATCGAGGTGGGAGTGAACCGCTGCTCCCGATCACCGTCGAACCGAGGGTCCGCGATGGAGGCGCCCAGCAGGCCGATCGAGGCCAGCAGGCCGAGGAAGATCAGTCCACCCGGGCGGCCGAAGAACGCACCGACGACGAGCATGCCGCCGATGATCGCCAGGGAGACAGCCGGGTAGGCGGCGTCCGAGACGTTGTTGTCCGCCAAGGAGTCGTAGAGACCGAGAGCTCCGATACCCGCCGCGATGAAGGCTATCGTGATGCCGAAGAGGATCGGCCCCCCCTTACGCGACTTGGGTGGCGGCGTCGAGGCCGTCACGGGCACCCAGCCGTACTGGTTCCCCGCGTAGTGGTACGGCTGGTCGACCGGAGTCGGAGCCTGATTCTGCGCTCCGACCCACGCGCCGCCTTCCGTGCTCTCGCGCGGCGCGTTGTCCCGACTCATCAGGACGCCGAACACGATCAGGGCGAGGATCGCCAACGGCCACGGGAACCCGAAGCCACCCCAGCTGTCCCCGACCAGGAGCAGGCCGGCGAAGACTGCCGAGATGATCAGCAGCGTGTTGCGGGTGCTGTCCGAGGTGTGCCAGGTCGCAGGCCGGCCGGAGTCGTCCGGGACCAGCAGCCAGGCAGCGCCGTACAGGAGCAGGCCGGCTCCACCGAAGAAGATGAGCACCACCAGCACGACTCGGACGATGACTGGGTCGATGTTGAGGTGCCGTGCCAAGCCGCCGGCAACACCCGCGATCTTGCGGTCGTAGGTCGTACGACGCAGCTGCGTGTAGTTGCGGAGGTTCTCGGTGTTGAGGCGGTTGGGGTCAGGCTCGGGGTTGGCCCGTTCCTGCTGGGGTGTCTCGGTCATGGCAACAACTCTGGCGGTTCCATCGCGCGTGGACCATCGGGGACGACCCTGATCCGTCCCGTGTCTCGTGACCCTGGCCTCAGGGGGTTATCGGGGTCGTCACGCATGGTTCGCGCGGGGCCGCTCTGACACGATGGAGAGGCAATGACCTACAACGCCGGCCTCCGCATGACACCGCGCCGCGCCTACCGCAGCGCCGACGACCGGCTGCTCAGTGGCGTGGCTGCTGGTGTTGCCGAGCATCTCGGCCTTCCCGTGAACTACATCAGGGTCTTCTTCCTCGTCGCGGCAGCGTTCGGCGGCATGGGCATCATGCTGTACGGCGGCCTGTGGCTCTACCTCCCGCTCAACACCCAGCAGGAGGCTGGGGCGCCGGGCATCGAGGCGGCGACACGGCAGGGCAAGCGGCCGGGTCGCGCCGCTCGGATCAAGGACCTCGGACCGCTGATCTCCCTGGGTGCGATCGCCCTCGGGATCATCGCGGTCGGCCACCTGCTCTGGTCAGGGTCACTGGTGTTCTGGCCGCTGGTCGTGGGCCTGTGCGGCGTGGTCGTGCTCTGGTGGCAGTCCGACGAGGCGCAGCGCGAGCGCTGGCTGGACGGCACTGGTCGGGTCTCCCTGCTGCGTGCGGTCGTGGGCTCCGGCGGGTGGGCGTCGTACGCGCGCCTGGCGGTCGGCCTCGGCCTGCTGCTCACGGCGATCGTGCTCTTCGGCGTCCAGTCCGGCGAGGTCTCCGTAGCACGTGACGTGATCATCGCCGGCGCGCTCGGCATCGGTGGCATCGCCCTGACACTCGGTCCGTGGCTGGTCCGGCTTTCGGGCGAGCTCTCGGACGAGCGCGCCGCCCGGATCCGCCAGCAGGAGCGCGCCGACGTGGCCGCCCACCTGCACGACTCAGTGCTCCAGACGCTCGCTCTGATCCAGAAGCATGCGAGCGACGGACGCACTGTCTCGACCCTCGCGCGGGCACAGGAGCGCGACCTCAGGCAGTGGCTGTACGGCGACGAGGTGCCCTCCGAGACGACGGTCGCCAGCGCTCTGAGAGTGGCCGCTGCGGAGGTCGAGGACGGTCATGGGGTGCCGGTCGAGGTGGTGACCGTCGGTGACGTGGCTTCCTCCGAACGTACGACGCCCCTCGTCAAGGCTGCCCGAGAGGCGATGGTCAACGCCGCCAAGCACAGCGCGAGCACGAAAGTCGACGTCTACGCCGAGCTGTCGGCGTCCCGTGCCGAGGTATTCGTCCGCGATCGCGGCCAAGGCTTCGTGCTCGGTGAGGTGGCGGGGGACCGGCTCGGCGTGAGCAACAGCATCATCGGCAGGATGGAGCGCCACGGGGGCAGTGCCGACATCCGCACCGCACCGGGCGACGGGACCGAGGTTCGCCTCGCGATGGATCTGGAGGAGAAGCCATGAGGTCGGTCGTGATCGTGGATGACCACGCGATGTTCCGCACCGGCGTGCGCGCCGAGCTCAAGGGCTTGGTGGACGTGCTCGCGGAGGCAGAGGACGTCGACACAGCGGTCGCTGCCGTGCTCGCGCACAAGCCGGAGGTGGTCCTCCTCGACGTACACCTCCCCGGAGGTGGCGGCGTCGAGGTGATGCGTCGCATCGCCCTGAAGGTGCCCGAGACGAAGTTCCTGGCGCTCTCGGTGTCGGACGCGGCCGAGGATGTCATCGGCACGATCCGCGGCGGCGCCCGCGGCTACGTCACCAAGACGATCACCGGTCCCGAGCTGGTTGCGGCGATCGAGCGGGTCGCGACCGGCGACGCGGTGTTCTCCCCGCGACTGGCCGGCTTCGTCCTCGACGCGTTCGCCGGCTCCATCGAGGTCGCCCAGGTCGACACGGACCTCGACCGGCTGACCGAGCGGGAGCGCGAGGTGATGCGCCTGATCGCGCGCGGCTACGCCTACAAGGAGGTCGCGTCCGAGCTCTTCATCTCGATCAAGACGGTCGAGACGCACGTGTCCTCCGTGCTCCGCAAGCTCCAGCTCTCCTCGCGGCACGAGCTCACCCGTTGGGCGTCGGACCGCCGTCTGCTGTGACCACGCCTGTTTGCCGATCGGGGCAACCCTTTCGGGTGCGGGCAGCGTAGTAGAGCGGAGGCATTTCCTGCCCAGGTCTGCTCGAGCCGGCCCGAAAGAGGGTGATGTGGCATGGCCAGTGACATGGACTTCGACGAGTTCGTCGCAGCCCGTTCACCAGCGCTGCTGCGCACGGCGTACCTGCTCACTCGTGACCTCCAGCTCGCCGAGGACCTGCTGCAGACCGCTCTGACGAAGGCATGGTTCTCGTGGAAGCGGATCGACGGGGATCCGGAGCCGTACGTGCGTCGCATCCTCGTCAACGCATCGGTGTCATGGTGGCGCAAACGGTGGACCCATGAGACGCCCACCGAGGTGGTGCCCGAGCCAGCCCCCGCAGCGGGGCCGCCCG
>DATILB010000249.1:0-7203 GCA_035477015.1 Nocardioidaceae bacterium
GGATGGAGGCGCAGAGCAGCCCGACGGCGCCGGCCTTGTTCCAGAGGTCGCGGTCGACCTGCTTGTTCTTGATGTAGCGCTCGGTATTGGGCTTGATCTCCTTCTCGCAGAAGGTGCGGGCGAGATCGCGGAAGTCGTCGAGGTCCTGGTCCATCCAGGGCGAACGGCGTGCGGGCATGGGAAACCTCCAAAGGACCAGGTGAACACTGGCGGGTACAAGGTGTACCACTCTGCACCCATTGGGTACAAGGTGTACCCGGTGATACCTTCCCCTCGTGGTCGACGTCGTCAAGTGGGTGGACAATGCCGCGGGCCGACGCGCCACCAAGGACTCGTCACGCCGCGCACCCAAGCGGGCCGAGATCGTGCTGGCCGCCACCGATGCGATCGAGGAGCACGGGCTCGGGGTCAACACAGCCCAGATCGCCGAGCGGGCAGGTGTCGCCCGCCCGCACGTCTACCGCCACTTCGACAGCAAGGACGACCTGGACGACGAGGTCGCCAGGTACGCCGCCAGTGAGCTCGTGGCGCGTGTCCGACCCACGATGGTCCGCAGCGGCACCCCGGCCGAGATCATCCGTGGCGTCGTCGCCGAGTCGGTCGGCTGGGCCGGGGAGCACCCGAACCTCTACCGGTTCATGGCCGACCGTCAGCAGACCAAGGCCATGCATCACGCCCGGTTGGGCCGGAACAGGTTCCTCGGCGAGATCGTCGAGGCCTCGGGGGCCTACCTGCGCACCAAGGAGATCACCCAGGATGTGCCGGACGGCATCATGGCCGGACTGATGGGCATGGTCGACGCGAGCATCATCTGGTGGCTCGACCACAAGGACGAGCAGCAGCGCGAGGTCGTCGAACGGCTCACTCGCCAGATCTGGGTGGTCCTGAAGGACATGCTCGAGCAGCTGGGTCTGTCGATCGACGATGAGACCGTGCTGTCGCTACCGGACGAGGGCTACCCCAGCGCGTAGGTGATGCCGTCGAGGTTCGTGAAGGCACGCGCGAGCGAGGCGTTGGCCGGGCACTCGGCGTACAAGGCGCCGGTTGTGTAGAGGTCGACGCGAGCATAATTCCCGTCGATTGCATTGGTCGATAGCCACAGGATGGCTGAGGGTCGGACAGCCGCAGGCAGCGTGGCGAAGTCCATCGAGAGGTCCGCGCCCCCCTGGTAGACCGCGCCACGGAAGTGCACGATGCCCTGCGCATCGACGGCCCACGCCGGGGGACGATTGGGGGCGTTGTAGTTCGCCCAGCCGTTGATCAGCGCCAAGTTGTGCCACGCCAGGGCGGGCAGCTTCCTCGCCTTCGGGACGATGCCGAGCTTGGACTCGTTGATCTCCTTGCCGGTCACCGTGTTCAGGCGCAACCGGTTGCCGGACAGCGAGCGCTTGCTGATCAGCTGGTCACCACCCTGCGCCGCGACGACGGCGACCGCCGTCCCGCTCATTGCGACGACCAGTGCGACCAAGGCGACGACGAGAGCCGCGCTGGGGTGTGGGCCACGGAACTTCATCGGTTTGTTCCTCTCGCTAGCCGAGCCGGTCGATCCGGCCGGGTGATCCTTCAACGTCCACGGTCACGTCTCCGGCGACGACCACGTCTGGCCCGAACGTCCAGTCACCGTGTACGACGAAGCGGGTGGCGTTCTTCAGGCTAGGCGCGCCCTCGGGGAAACGCTCCTCGAAGCCAGCCACGAGCTTGTACGGCTTGTCGAGGTCGACGAACGGGATGTGCTCGGGCACCTGCTGCAGCACCGAGTCGTCGTCCAGCCGGTAGCAGTCGCTGCGCAGCACGAGAAGGTCGTTCGTCGTCTTCACCGGCACGAAGCGGTCGCGGCCGACCTCGATCGCGGCCGCGCCGTCGAACACCGCGATCGCCGCACCCATCGCGGTCTCGATCTGCACGACCTCCGGGCTGGTCGCGTCGGTCGGGTCGACCGTCTTCACGTTCTTGATCATCGACAGGCCCATGACACCGCCCGTGTCATCGAGCAGGGCCTGCATGGCGGCCAGGTCGAACCACAGGTTGTTCGTGTTCATGAAGCGGTGCCTGCCGAGGTCGCCGAGGGTTCCGAGGTCCTCGGGCGGGGTCTGCGCGGTCTCGCGCAGCACAATGCGCCCGTCGACACGGCGTACGGCGAGGTGCCCACCCTTGCGGTCGCTCTCCGTCCGGCGGACCGCCTCGATCGCAAACGGGGCACCGCTCTGTGCGAACCAACCAGCCACGGTCGGGTCCGGCACCGCACCGAGGTTGTCGGAGTTGGAGACGAAGGCCTGGGTGTAGCCGGCGTCGACGAGTCGCTGGAGGATGCCGGTGCCGACCAGAGCGGTGTACAGGTCACCGTGCCCCGGCGGGCACCACTCGAGTGTCGGGTCGGCCGGCCACGACACCGGAGTGAGGTCGTCCGAGCGGAGCTTGGGCTCCTTGTTCTGCAGGAAGTCCAGGGGCAGGCCGTCCACGCCCAGGTCGCCGTACGGCGCAAGCGCACCCAGCGTGTCCTCCCGGGTCCGGAAGCTGTTCATGAAGACCAGCGGCAGCCGAGCGTCGTACTTCTTCCTCAGCGCGAGCACCTGCCTGGCGATGACATCGAGGAAGCTCAGCCCCTCGCGCACCTCGAGTAGTGACTTCGCGCGATCAAGGCCCATCGACGTGCCGAGACCGCCGTTGAGCTTGATGACCACCGTGCCGGCGAGGGCCTCGCGCGCGACGTCGTCGGGGACGTGCACGTCGGCCAGCGCCATCATGTCGATCGGAGCGATGGTGTCCTCGGGCACCATGCCGGACTCGCCGCGCTCCACGAGTCGGTAGTAGTGCGCGAACACCTCGATCGCGACCGGGTCGACCCCGTCCGCCGCCATCTTGTCCCGCGCCCGCTGCAGCCCCGCCTCGCTCATGCGGGCATCCTAGGGGGCGTGGACGATGCCCTCGCAGCCCAGAAGCTCGCCCGGCGCGACCAGCTCACAACGGTACGTCGCCGGCGGTCGCTGCTCGAGGTGGGTGACAGTGCACAGGCCATTGCCGACCACCTGCTGGCGACGGCGATCATGCAGCGGGCGGCCACGATCGCGGCGTACATCTCGATCGGCGGTGAGCCCGGGACCGGTCCCCTGATCGACGCATGGTTCGAGGCCGGACGTCGGACGATCCTGCCCGTGCTCCGGCCGGACAACGACCTGGACTGGGCCGTGTACCGCGGCCCGACCAGCCTGGCCCCGGCCCGACGCGGGCTGCTCGAACCGGTCGGCGAACCGCTGGGGCTGGATGCCATCGCGACCGCAGATGTGGTGCTCACCCCCGGACTCGCCGTGGACAGCACCGGCATGCGGCTCGGCCGCGGTGGTGGTTCCTATGACCGCGCCCTCGGCCGGGTTCCTGTCGGCACCCCCGTCCTGACACTGCTGTACGACGGTGAGCTCGTCGACGAGGTGCCGAGCGGCGACCACGACCGACGAGTGTCCGGCGTCGTGACTCCGAGCGGCATCACCTGGTTCTAGCCAACCGCTGGTCGAGCCGGACGATCGCCGCAAACCGCTGGTCGAGCCGGACGATCGCCGCTAGGCGATCTACGCGTCGAGACCAACCGCAGCCGACGGTCCAACCCAGCCACGGCCGAGTGACCGTGGTCCAGTTCGGCTGCGTGTCACCAGGGTCTCGACGCTTGGCTCGCCCAGGGGCTCGCTGCAGGCTCGACCACCGGGAGGTTCTAGTCGGGGATCAGCCGCAGAGTGTCTTCGACGGCACCTTCGACTGCGTCACGGCTGAACGCGAAGGGCAGGGTGCCGCCCTTGGCCCAGAGCTCCGTCTGGTCGGTGTAGTGGTCGGCGAAGGCGTGGCCCGACGCGCCGGACAGGTTGATCCATGTCGACGAGTCCAGGTCATCCAGGTCGACAACCATCCGCATCGAGGGGGCCCACACCACCTCGTAGCCCTCGGCCGCATCCCAGCCGGTGGCGTTCACTACGGAGTCGCCGCCGCTGACGGCGTACGGTCCGCGGTTGAGCAGGGCGTTCGCGATCGCGTTTTCGCCCGACCCGACGGTCTGGTTGCGGAGCTCGAGGACGTGCTCGTTGGCCCACCGCCACTTCCGGGAGTCACGGTCCTGAAGCCGGATCTGCTCGTCCCGTCCGTCGAGCATCGCCTCGCTCAGGATGTCGTCGCGGGTCTCCGTAACGTCGTCGGTCGAGACGTCGTCCCACCAGCTGCTGTCGGGGTCCTGCAGCAGCTCGGACACGACCGCGAACCAGCGACTCCCCCGCTCCGGCCACTCCTTCTCTGGCAGCTCGTCGTGGAACGTCAGCTTCAGCAGGTTGCGCCACACCGAGTTGAAGTACGCGGCAGCCGCTGAGTCCGCCGGCTGGGTGAAGTCCCAACCGCGAAGCAGGCGTTGCCCGAGCGAGTCGAAACCGCGATCGAGGTCCAGCGCCAGCAGGTGCGGCACCAGCTCGGGGGCCAGGCCGTTGCGGTCGTCGAGCTGAAGGGCCCGCATGTCGTCGGGGCTGAGCTTCTCGTCCGACTCGAGCACCTCGACGATGCGCTGGCTGCGGTAGCCGTGGTCCCATGCGTCACCGAGGTAGTAGGGGTACCCAGGGGCCACCACGGCCTGGTTCGCCGACGCGATGAAGCCGTCCTCCGGGTCGAGCACGTAGGCCATCGCCTCGAACGGCACGAAGTCGGGCGTCCAGTCGTAGCGCTTCAGCCAGCCAGGAGCCGGGTAGTCGCCCGTGACACCCGGCTTGCGGATCGGGACGAGCCCGGGCGCCTGGTAGCCGATGTGCCCTTGGCGGTCGGCGTACACGAGGTTCTGGCACGGCGCCAGGAAGCTCCGCGCGGCCTCACGGAACTCGGCGAAGTCCGCAGCCTTGTTGATCTCGAAGAGCGCGTCCATCGTGTTGCCGGCGACCAGACCGGTCCACCGGATCGAGACCGCATAGCCGTTGTCGCGCTCCGGAGCTCCGTCCGGGACGGTCGCGTTGGCCCCTGCCGTCGACCAGTTGGCGTCGACGTCGGACATCAGTGGCCCGTGGTGCGTGGCGCGGACGGAGTAGTGGAAGGGCTCGTCCTCACCCAGGATCTTGATGTCCTCGGTGCGTTCCTCCAACGGCTGCAGCTTGCCGCCGTAGAGGTAGTCGTGGCCCTCGATCCGCTCCAGGTAGAGGTCCGAGACATCGGCCTCCAGGTTGGTGAAGCCCCACGCGATGTCGGCGTTGTGCCCGATCACCACACCCGGGACACCGGCGAACGTGAAGCCGGCGACGTCGTACGGGCAGGCCGGTCCGACCTCGTTGCAGTGCAGACCCATCTGGTACCAGATGCCCGGCACCGAGGGCGCGAGATGCGGGTCGTTGGCGAGGATCGGCGAGCCGGTCGTCGTACGCGAGCCCGACACCGCCCACGCGTTGCTGCCCACTCCATCACCGCGTCCGACGAGCTGTGGCAGCGACTCGATCGCTGCCCGGGTGCGTTCCAGCGCGGCCGCGAAGGCGGGGCGCCCAGCCACGCTGTCGGAGCCCGGCTGCCAGGAGTCGCCCTGGACCCTGCCTTGGGTCAGGACCGGTCGGTGCAGCTCGTACGGGTACGGCGGGTACAGCTCGGCGATCTGCTCCGGCGTGAACCGTGCTGAGAGGGTCGCTCGTGAGAGCTCGTCGGCGGTGTTGCCCTGCAGGTCCCAGGCCATTGCCTTCAGCCAGGACAGCGAGTCGACCGGCGACCAGTCCTCGGGCTCGTCGTCCAGGCCCTGGGTCGAGAGCAAGGCGTACTCCAAGGAGAGCTCGGACAAGCTCTTCGACCTGATGTACGCCGTCACGCCGCGACTGAAGGCTTCCAGGCTGGCGACCGTCTCAGGGTCGAGAAGGTCGAGCTCCTGCTCGGCGACGCGACGCCACCCCATCGTCCGGGTGAACTTGTCGACGTCGAGGGCATCGCGGCCGACGAGCTCGGAGAGCCGGCCCGCGGTGATGTGCCGCCAGGCATCCATCTGCCAGAACCGGTCCTGCGCCTGGACATAGCCCTGGGCGAAGAACAGGTCCGCGCTGGTGTCGGCGTACACGTGCGGGATGCCGTGGTCGTCGCGCAGGACCTCGACCTCGGAGTCCAGCCCGGTCAGCGCAATCGTGCCGTCGGTCTGCGGGAAGGACCGCCGGACCATCACCACGGACGCGGCAGCGCCGGCGACGATCAACAGCACCAGCAGGACGCAGATGTACGTCGCGAAGCGGGCGGGACGTGGCCAGGAACGGAAGGTGGTGCGACCGGAAGGCACGCGCCCAACCTAACGGGGCGGGAGGACCGATCAGGCCGCGGGCGTACTCGAGCTCGTGGAGGACTCAGACTTCGTGGACGAGCTCTCCGACTTGGTCGCCGTGGCCGTGCTGCTCGACGAGGTGGAGCTCGCGGTGTCGCTGCTCGACGAGGCCGAGCGCGAGTCGGTGCGGTAGAAACCGGAACCCTTGAAGACCACGCCCACGGCGTTGAAGACCTTGCGCAGCTTGCCCGAGCACTCGGGGCAGACCGTCAGCGTGTCCTCCGAGAAGCTCTGGAACTGCTCGAAGAAGTGGTCGCACTCGGTGCAGGCGTACTGGTACGTGGGCACGGATCCTCCTCCGTCGGGTTCGCTGGCACTCTCGGTGCTCGACTGCTAATGGTAGCCCAACCGTCAGGTGCCTGTGGATGACGGCCGCCGCTCCCGGCCGCCGCCACCTACCGTCGCGCCATGACCTCACTCACCCTCCTCCAGCGCAAGCTCCGACGTGCCGTGCTGGGCCGCCGCCGACTCCTCGCGGGAGTCCTCGCAGCGGTCGCCGTGGCGGCGTCGCTCCGAGTCGTCGCGGGCCCACCTCCCCCGACTGCTGTGGTGCTGACCGCGGCCCGCGACCTGACGTCCGGCACCACCGTGCGGCGTAGCGACGTGCAGGAGTCGACGTTCCTGCCCGAGTCCGTGCCGACAGGCACGTTGGACCTCGAGGAGATCGTCGGCCGGACCACCGCCGGTCCGCTGCGTGCAGGCGAACCGGTCACCGACGTCGGGCTCGTGCGAGCGTCCGTGCTCGACGGCTACCCGGGCCTGGTGGCCGCCCCGGTCAGGGTCGGCGACGCGGACGTGGTGAGCCTGCTGCGTGTGGGTGACCGCATCGACCTGGTCGCCGCCGACCCGCAGGGGCTCCGGGCCTCGGTTGTGGCGGAGGGTGTGCCGGTGCTCGCGCTCCC
>DATILB010000250.1:0-3357 GCA_035477015.1 Nocardioidaceae bacterium
GAGGTCTCCCATCGCGATAGCGGCGGAAGCGATGCCCACTGAGCCGATCGCTGCGCCCCACTCCTCTCCCAGGGACCGCTCAAGGTCGCTCGAGCTCTGGAAGAGCTCCCGTGCGATCGCGTAGTCGCCTTCGTCCATAGAGAGGTGCGCGAGGTTGAACCTCGTGACCGCCACGCCGGCCTCGTCGCCGAGGTCTGTCCGGATCGCAAGCGCGCGCTCGAACAGGGCGCGTGACTCCTCATTCGAGCCGACCGTCCGCATGGCGGATCCCAGGCTGTTCAGGGCGCGCGCCTCGCCGGCTCGATCGCCAGCCTCGCCGAACAAGGCGACCGCCTCCCGCAGCACCTCCGCCGCTCCAGCCTTGTCCGCGCGCTGGTCGAGCAGGATGCCCAGCCGTTGCGCGAGCCGCGCCCTCAGCGGAAGGGAGGCATCACCTGTCACGCTGCGTGCGCGGAGCAGCCAGTCGGACCCTTCCACGGCGCGTCCGTGCTGGTACCAGTACCAGGCGAGCCCACCAGCCAGCCGCGCCCCGAGCTCCGCGTCCGGGGTCTCGCTCCCGAGCGTCCACTCGAGCGCCGCTCGCATGTTTGGCTGCTCGGCATCCAGCCGATGCCGCCACTCAGCCTGCTCCGAGCTGCGCAGCCCTTCGTCCGCCTCCTCTGCAAAGTCGGCGAAGTAGGCAGCGTGATCGTGCGCGATCGCGGTGGTCTCCCCAACCAGAGCAGCCTGCTCGGCGGCGTACTCGCGGATCGTCTCGAGCAGGTGGAAGCGATCTGTGTCTTGCCTCATCAGGCTCTGGTCAAGGAGAGTCTCGACGTTCACGTAGGTGTCCGGGTCGCCTCCGGAGACGGCTTCGAGCGCCTCGAGAGTCGCGCCGCCGCTGAACGCTGCCGCGCGACGCAACAGCGCAGCGGCGACGGGCGGAAGGAGGTCGTAGCTCCACGCGATCGTGTCCCGCAGGGTCTGCTGTCGCGCCGGCGCATCGCGTGCGCCGCCGACGAGCAGACCGAGCCGGCTCCCGAGACGAGCAAGGATCTGCTCGGGGGTGAGCGCTCTCGCACGAGCCGCGGCCAGCTCGATCGCGAGCGGGAGCCGGTCGAGCCGCTCACAGATCTCTCCGACGACGCTGCTGGCGGTGAACGACGGCTTCACCGTCCTCGCCCGCTCGACGAAGAGCGCGACTGCACCGTCGAGTGAGAGAGGCGCCAGGGGGTACTCGCGCTCAGCGCCGATCCGCAGAGCGGACCGGCTCGTGACGAGAACCTTCACCCTCGTGGTTGCCGCCAGCAGGGCTGCGACCTCACCCGCAGCGGCAGCAACGTGCTCGAAGTTGTCGAGCACCAGCAGCGTCGCCTTGTCCCGAAGGCAGGTCACTACGTTCTCAGGCGATGCCACGTTCGGAGCATCCGGCAGGTCGAGCGCTCGCTCGATTGCTCCCGCGACGTCTGCAGGGTCGGTCGTCTCGGTCAGGTCGACGAAGATCACACCGTTGCGGAACGAGTCGGTCACGCGCTTCGCCACGTCGAGCGCCAACCGCGTCTTGCCAGTGCCGCCGGTGCCGGTCACGGTCACCAGCCGGACGTCGGGGCTGGTGATCAGGGCCTCGACCTCGCCCGCCTCCGAGTCCCGGGCGATCAGAGATGTCAGGTTCACGGGCAGGTTGGTCGGCGTCTCGAGACTGTTGAGCGGTGGGAAGTTGGCCTCCAACCCCTCGACAACGAGCTGGAAGATCCACTCCGGCTGACCTATGTCCTTGAGCCGGTGCTCGCCGAGATCCCTCGTTGTCACCCCTTTCGGAAGCTCGGCGGCGTCGTACGTCGCCCGCGAGAGCAGGATCTGACCTCCGTGGCCGGCCGACGAGACTCGGGCGGCACGATGGACGTCGAGCCCGTAGTACTCCCCGTCCACCAGGGTGGGCTCGCCAGTGTGCATGCCGATGCGGACGCGGACCGGGACCTCCGACGGCCAGCTCGCTGCTGCCAGACCCCGCTGGGCCTCAACAGCCGCGTCGACCGCCTCGGTCGCGTCATCGAAGACCACGAAGAACGAGTCACCCTCGGTGCGCTGCTCCTCGCATCCCGTGCGTCGGAAGGCGGAACGCAGCACACGTCGGTGCTGCTCGTGCGCCTCGACGAACTCCTCGGGCGTCAGCGTGTGGAGGAGCTTGGTCGAACCCTCGATGTCGGTGAAAAGCAGGGTGACCGCCACGCGCTCATCGTAGGGGCCTCCCTGGACACTTAGTGTGGCGGCATGAAGCTGAGGCTGTCACCCGAGGACGAGGCCTTCCGCGCGGAGATGCGGGAGTTCTTCACCACCCAGGTCCCGCAGGACATCCGCGACACGGTCGCCGCGCGTCGCGAGCTCACCAAGGAACAGCTGGTCCGATCGATGCGCACCCTGAACGCCGCCGGCATCGCCGTACCCAACTGGCCCGTTGAGTGGGGCGGCAAGGACTGGACTCCCTTGCAGAAGCACATCTGGCACGAGGAGATGCAGCTCGCCGGTGTCCCGCTGCCGCTCGGCTTCAACGCGAGCATGGTCGGGCCGGTGATCGCGGCCTTCGGCTCCCAGGAGATCAAGGAGCGCTTCCTGCCCGCCACGCGGAACCTCGACATCTGGTGGTCCCAGGGCTTCTCCGAGCCCGACGCCGGCTCCGACCTGGCCTCGCTCCGCACGACCGCACTGCGCGACGGCGACGAGTACGTCGTGAGCGGCCAGAAGACCTGGACCACCCTCGGTCAGTACGGCGACTGGATCTTCATGCTCGTGCGCACCGACCCGGACGCTCCGAAGAAGCAGGCGGGCATCTCGTTCCTGCTGATCGATATGACGTCACCGGGCGTCACGGTCCGCCCGATCCAGATGATCGACGGCGGCTACGAGGTCAACGAGGTGTTCTTCGACGAGGTGCGGGTGCCGGTCGAGAACCTCGTCGGCGAGGAGAACAAGGGATGGGACTACGCCAAGTTCCTCCTCGGCAACGAGCGGGTCGGTGTCGCTCCGGTGGGTTACACGAAACGGCTGCTCGCGCAGGCCAAGGTGTGGGCCGGTGACCAGCTGCAGGACCCGCTGGTCGCCGCCGAGTTCGCCACCCTTGAGAACGAGCTGCTGGCCCTCGAGCTGACCGCGCTGCGCGTGGTCGCGCACTCGACTGACGGCAAGCCCCACCCCGCGTCCTCGGTGCTCAAGCTGAAGGGCTCCGAGCTGCAGCAGGCGGTCATGGAACTGGTCGTCGACATCGCCGGACCCGACTCGCTCGCCACGGGCACCGGGTCCGGAGTGGACCCGTGGGCGCAGGTCGCGGCGCCGAAGTACCTGAACTTCCGCAAGGCCTCCATCTACGGCGGCTCGAACGAG
>DATILB010000251.1:0-4067 GCA_035477015.1 Nocardioidaceae bacterium
GTCAACGTCGTACCCACCACGGATGCGGCCAGCGTGGTCACCACGTGGTTGCAGGACCACCGCGTCCGCAAGATCTCGTTCACGGGGTCCACCGGCGTCGGCAAGGTGCTGCTCAAGCAGGCGGCAGACCGGGTGCTCAACGCCAGCATGGAGCTCGGCGGCAACGCACCTTTCGTCGTGACCGCGGACGCCGACCTCGACGAGGCCGTAGCGGGCGCGATGATCGCGAAGTTCCGCAACGGCGGCCAGGCGTGTACGGCGGCCAACCGCTTCTTCGTGCACGAGGACGTCGCGGACGAGTTCGTACGCCGGATCGGCGCGATCGTCGACGCCCTGCCGGTTGCCCCTCTCATCAACGCCAAGGCTGTCGCCGACGTGAGCGGCCTGGTCGACGAGGCGATCGCCTCCGGCGCCCGGGTGGCCCATCGCGGGCCGACCGGCGAGGGCGGCTGGTACTACCCGGCGACGGTGCTGGTCGACGTCCGCCCGGACCTGCGCCTCGTGCGTGAGGAGATCTTCGGACCGGTCGTGCCCGTGCTCACGTGGAGCGACGAGCGGGCGATGCTGAAGCAGGTCAACGACAGCGAGTACGGCTTGGCGGCGTACGTGTATGCCGGGCGCCTGCAGGACGCGTTGCGCATCGGCGAGGCAATCGATGCCGGCATGGTCGGTATAAACCGTGGCGTCGTGTCCGACCCGGCTGCGCCGTTCGGTGGCGTGAAGCAGAGCGGCATCGGGCGGGAGGGTGCCCGCGAGGGCATCCGCGAGTACCAGGAGACGCAGTACCTCAGCGTGGCTTTCAGCTAAGCGCGCTCGACCCGCTGTAGTCCGTCGTCGGGCGTCCACCACTCGACGACGAGCATCGTGGCGGCGTCGTTGAGGTGGGTGTGCACGACCTCGGTGATGTCCGCGCGGAAGGTATCCCCGCCATGCGCCTCTCCCGCGCTGATCGCACGGCCGGAGATCTTCGCTTCGCCCTGCCAGCTCGCCTCGGCGCCCTCGACCGGGTCGACCGTGGCGCTGTGCAGGGCGAACCGCGGATCCCTTTGCAGGTCAGCGCCCTTGCGGGCCTGCGGCATCGAGCCGAAGGTCAGCTCCCCCTTTCGGAACGCAGCCTCGATCCCCGAGATCCGCGGAGACCCGTCAGCGCGCAGGGTCGCGATCGTCTTGTGCTTGTGCTCATCGAAGAGCAGCCGCACCCGCTGCGCGAACTCCGGTGCTGCCTGCTCAAACTCTCGCCAGGACGTCATGGTGTCAGCATTCCACCGCGGCCCGGACTTGCTACGTTGCGGCCATGTGCTTGTGGCGCGAGGGTCGGCCGTGAAGGCGATCATCCAGGACCGCTACGGACCCCCCGACGTCCTGAGGGTCGAGGAAGTGCCGATGCCAATGCCGTCGTCGGGGCAGGTGCGGGTGAAGGTCGCGGCGACGTCCCTGAACCTCAGTGACTGGGAGACGCTGCGCGGTTCGCCGGCGTACTCGCGGATCGGTGGGCTGCGTTCCCCTGCACGTCCGACCTTGGGCTCTGACATTGCCGGTGTGGTGGACGCGGTCGGCGATGACGTGACGGACTTCGGCCCCGGCGACGAGGTGTACGGCGACAACCTGCAGCTGAAAGGCGGTTTCGCAGAGTACGTCGTAGCGCCGGGCTCAGCACTGGCGCACAAGCCCGCCGAACTGACGTTCGCTGAGGCGTCGACCATCCCGCAGGCGGGCGCGATCGCGCTGCAGGGAACGCGCTGGGCGACGGAGGGTAGCCGCGTTCTGATCAACGGCGCGGGCGGAGGTTCGGGATCCTTCGCGATCCAGCTCGCGAAGCGGCTCGGCGCGCACGTCACGGGAGTCGACAACGCGGGCAAGCTCGAGTTCATGCGGGCGGTCGGGGCGGACGAGGTGGTCGACTACGAACGCGATGACTTCACTCGGCCGAGCCAGCGCTACGACCTGATCCTGGATCTGGTCGCGCACCGTTCAGTCTTCGCCTACCGGCGAGCACTGATGCCCGGCGGTCGCTACCGCTGTGTAGGTGGGTCAGTGTCTGCGCTGCTCCGGGTGCTCAGCGCGGGCTGGGTCGTGGGCCGCCTCACGGGCCGCAGCATCGGTGTGCTGGCGGTGCGAGAGGGGCCGGCCCACTTCGGGCCGCTTGCCGCACTCTGCGTGAGCGGCGACGTGACGGTGCACGTCGACAGAACATTCACGCTCGACGAGGTTGCAGCCGCGCTGGCTCATGTCGGTGAAGGTCGCGCCCTCGGCAAGGTCGTCGTGGTGATCCCCTGACCAGGCACCGGGTCACACCCGGCGGCGCGAACCCTCGTCGTCGAACTCGACGTTCGAGAAGTTGACCGGACGAGCCGCGTTGGCCAGCGCGGTGACCATCGACGTACCTAGTGGCCCGGCACGGTCGAACACCTCTACGGTGCCGACCGCGATCCCGTCACGCTCAACCCGGTCGGTCGCCGACAGCCCGATCTCGCGACCGACCGGAGGCCGTGCGAGCGCGAGGGTGATGTCGGTGTTGATGTACTGCACCCCTTCGGTCCCCCAGTTCACGACCATGCTGGTCGCGTCGGCGATGCTGGCGACGGCCTGGAACGGCGTACCCGCCTCGCCTTCGACCACGGGCAGCCCGGTCTGCCAGGTCTGCTTGCGAGAGGCGTTCTGGTGATCCGGGAAGGACTGCGACCACGGGACGTCACTCGCGAAGAACGGCACCCGCGGCTCCTCGCTCGGCGGCACCTGGTCGGACGGTGGGACTACCGGATGATCGACCGGTGTCCAGACGACTCCGCTGGGCGACTCGGTCGGCAGCAGGAAGGTGCAGCTGGCCCGCGCGACTCGAGCGCCGTCCTGGAGCAGGAACGCGTCGATCAGGCAGATGCGGCGACCCTCGCGGACGACCTCGGTGTGCACGGTGAACGGCGACATCCGGGCCGGCTGGAAGAGGTCCACGGTGTAGCGGGCGGCCTGCAGGTCTCCGCGACCGAGCTCGGCCAGCTTCAGCTCAAGCCCGCGCGCCAAGGCGCCGCTAACAGCGACGCCGTGCATCTGGTCGGTGCTCCACATGCTGCAGGCGATCGGGGTGGGGACGAGCTGGTCACCGTCGAGGGTGAACATGGCCAACGACATGGGCCAAGCGTCTCATCACGCCTGCGCGAGCTCCGCAAGGCCGAGAGCGACCCAACCCATCAAGATCTCGTTGTCGACCCACGGGGCGTTGTCAGCCCGCCCCTGCGCGAGCACCTCGGCGGCCGAGGAGCCGTGCTTGAGCCCGGCGAACAGGTAGACGAGAGCCGAGGACCGGTGGCCGCTGCGACAGGTGACCAGGACCGGCCTCGGCAGCTCCGCGAGCGCGGCGAGCTCTTCGCGGGCGAGCTCCATCGACAGGTGGACGGGCGGGTCCGCGACGATGTTCCTCGCGACCGGCACGGCCTCCTGGACGTCGGCGTACGACATGCCACCATCCATCGAGGCGAACTCCTCGCCGCACAGATAGAGCCACGACGCGGCCTCGGCTTCGCGTGCGAACTCCGCTGGGTCTGCGATCAAACCGCGGTTGAACGTCATCTGGTGGTGTGTTCCTGACCCGCCCATGGTCGCAACGTACTCCTGCGTCAGGCGGTCGCTCTAGGCTCTCCGAGCTTGACGACCACGACGCCGGCCAGCACCAGCGCGCCGCCGACGAGCTGCACGAAGCCAGGGAGCTCAGCGAGCAGCGCCCAGGCGAACAAGACGCCGGCGAGGACCTCGAGGAGAGCAACGAACGAAGCCAGACGGGAGGCAAGCCGCCGTGCCGCCGCGATGCCGGTGACGTACGCGACAGCGGCCGTCACGAACCCGAGCGCGAGCAGCGGAACCCACCAGGCGAAGGCGGTGCCGGCGTACTCGACACTGGCGCTCGACACGTCCATCGGGAGCAGCCCGACGATCGCGAGCGCGGCGAGCACCAGCGTGCCCACAGTCAGCCCGGCCGCCGCCAGGGTCAGCGGCGGGACGCCGTTGCTCTCGTCGGCCGACATCACGAAGTACGCCGCGCAGCCGACCATCGCGGCCAGCGCCCACGCGATGCC
>DATILB010000252.1:0-8125 GCA_035477015.1 Nocardioidaceae bacterium
GACACCGACACCGACACCGACACCGACCGTGGAGGCGACACCGGAGCCCACCGCGAAGGGGCCGTGCGACAAGGAGGTGCCGCTGGAGGGAGCCACCGTGAGCGAGACGATCGGCACCACGTCCCTCTATGCGACGGCCGACGCCTGGGTCGTGTGCGACACCTTCGCGAGTCAGGACGGCGGAGTCCCGACGCTGCTCGAGACCCACCCGCAGGCGGCGCCGTACGTCCCGGACCGCTCGACATTGGCGATCAGCACGAACTTCCTCGGGCAGGGCCAGGCCCAGTACTTCGCGGCCGGCAAGGTGTTCGACGGCGTCGACGTCATCGAGTACACCTTCCCGGACGGCAAGACGGTGCGAGCCAAGACGAGCAACGACTTCTGGGTGATGGACTACCGACCCGAGGACGGCCCGCTGGCCTCGGGCGACCTGCGAGGGCTCAAGCCGATCGTGGTCAGCGTGGAAGGACCCAGCACGGGAGCGGGCTGGAGCCTGGAGTGGGGCAAGGACACCTGCGCCCAGCGCAACCACGGTTGCTGAAGCCCTACGATCGGGCGCATGAGCGCTCTCCGCGACGTCCTTGCCGTCCTGGACGAGCTGTACGACCCGCGCTGGGCCGACAGCTGGGACAAGGTCGGGCTGGTCTGCGGCTCGCCTGACGCGAACGTGGAGCGCATCCTGTTCGCCATCGACCCCACCGAAGCGGTCGTGCGCGAGGCGGTTGAGTACGGCGCCGACCTCCTCGTCGTCCACCACCCGCTGCTGCTCACGCCCGTCAGCTCGGTCGCGGCGACGAGCCCCAAAGGCCGGGTCATCCATGAGCTGCTTCGCAACGACATCGCCCTGCTCACCGCCCACACGAACGCGGACACACCGGCGTACGGTGTGAACGAGGCCTTGGCGCGGGCGGTGGGGATCGTCGACGCGCGGATCCTGCTGCCGACCGACGAGACCGGTCTCGACAAGTTGGTGACGTTCGTGCCGCTGGACGACGCGGAGAAGGTCCGTCAGGCGATCACGGCTGCCGGTGCCGGGCGGATCGGGGCCTACGACTCGTGCACGTTCACGACGACCGGCGAGGGGCGCTTCCGTCCGCTCGACGGAGCCAATCCCGCCATCGGTCGCGTCGGCGAGGCCGAGGTCGTGCCCGAGGCACGGATCGAGTCGGTCTACCCGCGGGCCCGCCGCACAGACGTGGTGGCTGCCATGCGGGACGCGCACCCCTACGAGGAGCCGGCGTACGACGTCTACGAGCTCGAGGCCGGGAGCGCCGAGCCCACCCGAGGTCATGGCCGCATCGGCGAGCTCGCCACTCCGATGACGCTGCGGGCCTTCGCGGAACAGGTGGCGGGTGCCTTGCCCGCGACCGCTCACGGCGTACGCGTTGCGGGGGACCCAGACCGGGAGATCCGCACGGTGGCTGTGGGCGCAGGAGCAGGCGACTCCCTGCTGGACCTCGTCGCGGGCTCGGAGGCGGACGTGTACGTCACGAGCGACCTGCGGCACCACCGAGCGGGGGAGTTCCTCGAACTGGAGGGCCCCGCGCTCGTTGACGTTGCGCATTGGGCGGCGGAGTGGACCTGGCTTCCGGTCGCTGAGGAGAGAGTGGTGGCTGGGCTCGAAGCGCGGGGCTATACGGTGGAGACTCGGGTGAGCACGTTGGTCACCGACCCGTGGACCTTCCGCGCAGACCGTTGATCAGGAGAATCCGCTGAAAGCCGATCCGTTTGCCCAGTTGAAGCTCTTGGACGTGCAAGAGCTCGACTCGAGGCTCGACAACCTCCGGCACCAGCTCACAACCCTTCCCGAGCACGCCGAGCTGAGCTCGCTCGCAGCCTCCCGCGACGAGGTCGACAACGCAGCCAAGGACCTCGCCCTCAAGGTCGACGACCTCACCCGCGAGCAGAAGAAGGCCGACGCGGATGTGGAGCAGGTCAAGGCACGGCGCAAGCGCGACCAGGACCGCATGGACCAGGGCCTCGTCTCGAACCCCAAGGACCTCGAGCACCTCTCGCACGAGCTGGTGTCGCTCGATCGCCGGATCAGCGAGCTCGAAGACATCGAGCTCGACGTGATGGAGCAGCTGGAGACCGCTCAGGCGGAGCTCACCTCGCTGCGGGACCAGCTCACGACGATCGAGGAGAAGGGCCAAGGACTCGTCTCCTCGCGTGACGAGAGGGCGTCGTCGATCCGCGAAGAGTCGGAGTCGATCGGCGGCGAGCGCAAGACGACCGCGTCCGGCATCGCGCCTGACCTCCTCGCGCTCTACGAGAAGCTGCGCGAGTCCAAGAGCGGTGTCGGTGCGGCTCCACTGCGTCACCGCCGCTGCGGCGGCTGCGGCCTCGAGCTGAGCCCCGCTGACCTCGCGACCATCAAGGCCAAGCCATCCGACGAGGTGGTCCGTTGCGAGGAGTGCAGCCGGATCCTGGTACGTACGGCGGAGTCCGGCCTCTGATGTCCTACCGCTCTGTTCAGATCGAGGCTGACGGCGGATCGCGGGGCAACCCCGGACCTTCGGCGTACGGCGCCGTCCTGTACGACGCCGAGACGCGCACCGTGATCGCCGAGAAGGCGGCAGCGATCGGGCGGGCGACCAACAACGTCGCCGAGTATCGCGGCCTCATCGCCGGCCTCGAGCTCTACCACGAGCATGCCGAGGGCGCAGCGCTCGAAGTGCGGATGGACTCGAAGCTGGTCGTGCAGCAGATGTCCGGGGCCTGGGCGATCAAGCACCCGGACATGAAAGTCCTGGCTGGGGAGGCGCAGGGCCTCGTGCCGCCGAAGACGACCTGGTCCTGGATCCCGCGCGAGCAGAACAAGTACGCCGACCGCATCCTCAACGAGGTGCTCGACGGCCAGAGCCCGGCGGTCGAGACCGACTCAGCCGAGGACACGCTGCTCGAGGCGGAGGAGACGACGCGACGCAAGCCCCCGTGGGAGCAGGGTCCGCCGACCACGTTGATCCTGGTCCGGCACGGCGAGACCGACCACACGCGCGACAAGAAGTTCAGTGGCTTCGGAGGCGACAACCCTGGCCTCAACGACGACGGTCGCGCGCAGGTTCAGGCGACGGCCGAGTGGCTGGCCCCGATCGCTGAGTCGGTCGACGCGGTGGTGACGTCGCCCTTGCTACGCACGCGTGAGTCGGCGGAGATCCTGGCCGCGACCTTGGGTCGTGACGTCGAGGTCGAGCACGGCATCGCGGAGGCGGCCTTCGGTGTCTGGGACGGTCTCACGTTCGCCGATGCACGTGCACTCGACGAAGCTGCGTTCGACAAGTGGATCACCTCGTTCGACTTGCCGGCCGGCGGCACGGGGGAGTCCGTCAACGAGGTCGAGGCCCGCGTCCGCGACGCTCGAGACCGGCTGATCGCGGCCCACCCCGGCAAGACGGTCGTAGCCGCGTCCCACGTCACGCCGATCAAGCTGCTGGTGAAGCTCGCACTCGACATGCCGCTCGAGTCGATCTTCCGCACCGAGCTCGCCCCGGCCAGCGTCACGATCATCTCGTGGTACCCCGACGGGCACCCCGTGCTGCGGCTCTTCAACGGTCGCCCGGCGGACGTGCTCGCGTCGACGCTGTCGTTCTGACCACCACCGGTGGTCGAGCAGCGAGCGTGCGAGCGTCTGTCGAGACCAGTTACCGCACGTCACCTTGTTGGTCTCGACGGACGGCGCCTCGCCCAGCGGCTCGTCACCTGCTCGACCACCGGGAGGGACCTACAGGTCGTCGACGACGACGTCGAGCACGTTGCGCTTGGGGCCTTCCTCGACAACCCAGCCAAGGTCCGCGAGCTGCTCGGCGAAGCCCCAGGGCGATGTGGCGACACCGCCGTCCTCGAGGACGGCCCGAACGACCCTGCCCTTGGTCGCCTTGTTGAAGTGCGACACGACCTTGCGTTTGCCGTGGTGCTCGTGCAGCACGCGTACGCCGACGACGCGGGCAGCCGCCTCGCGTGAGGGCCGCCAGAATCCGGCGTACGTCGTGGAGCGCAGGTCGACGACAAGTCCGTTGCCAGCCGCCTCGAGAATCGTGTCGTCGAGGTGTCGGTTCCAGTACGTCGACACGGTGCCGATCCCTGGCAGCGAGACATTCCCAGCCAGCCGGTAGGCCGGGATGTGGTCGCCGGGCCGGACCAGCCCGAAGAGCGAGGACGTGATGGCCACCCACTGGGTGGCGCGTCGTTTCGCTGCCCCTTCGAGCGACGGGAGGTCGAGTGCCTCGTAGAGGACGCCGCTGTAGACCCGGTCGGCCCGCGACGTGGTCGCGCTGCGGAGTGCGGCGTTGCGTGAGATCTCGCCCGCCTGCGTCGCACCGAGTCCGAGGGTCCGCGCGGCCACATGTCGTGCTGCCTCGGACTCGGTCGGAAGGCCGTTCGTCGTACACAGCGACACGAGTGCGTCGAGCATCTCCGTCCTGCTCTTCTCGAGCCCGGGAAAGCTCAATGCGTCCAACTGCAAGGGTTTTCCGCGCTTGGGCGCGGTCTTCCCCTCGGACGGTGGCAGCAGGATGAGCACGGGGTCACTTTAGGGTGGGCATGCGCCTGTTCTGTTACACGTCCAGAGAATCAGGGAGTTGGTCGCGTTGCCGAAACGTGTCGTTCGTCTCAATGACGAGGCGTGGGAGGCGGATGGCGCCAGCCTTGCGGTCGCCGTCGCGACAGTCCAGCAGGAGATGGGCGTCACAGCCAAGTTCCCCTCCGCCGTCGAGCGCGCGGCAGCTGCGGTGACGCCACGTCTCCCGTCGCTCGATCGCACCGACCTCGAGTTCGTCACGATCGACCCCGCGTCTGCGATGGATCTCGACCAGGCCCTGCACCTCGAACGCGCGGGTGACGGGTACGTCGTCCACTACGCGATCGCCGACGTGGCGGCCTTCGTGACGCCGGGGGACCCGATCGACGTCGAGTCGCACACTCGCGGCGAGACGCTCTACGGCGCGGACTCCAAGATCCCGTTGCACCCCAAGGCCGTGTCGGAGGATGCGGCCTCGCTGCTCGCGGACGTCGACCGGCCGGCGCTGCTCTGGACCATCGAGCTCGATAGCGAAGGGGCTCAGACCTCGGTGCGCGTCGAGCGGGCGATGGTGCGCAGCCGCGCGAAGCTCAGCTACGTCGCCGTACAGCAGAGCATCGACGACGGCACCGTCTCGCCGATGCTGGCTCTGCTGAAGGAGATCGGCGAGCTGCGACTCGAGCAGGAGAAGGCCCGGGGCGGTGTGTCCCTGCCGCTGCCCTCCCAGGAGATCGACGTCGACGCCCAGGGGCACTGGTCCCTCAGCTACCGCAACCAGCTGCCGGTCGAGCTGTGGAACGCACAGATCTCCCTGCTGACCGGCATGGCCGCCGCTTCCCTCATGCTCGAGCACAAGGTCGGCCTCCTGCGCACCCTTCCGCCCGCGGACCCGCGCGACCTCGCCCGGCTCCGGCGTACGGCGAAGGCACTGCGGGTGCCCTGGCCCGACGGACTGTCCTACCCGGACTTCATCCGCTCGCTGGATCCGGAGTCAGCCGCTGGAGCCGCCGTCCTCGTGGCCTCAACGCGCACGCTGCGCGGGGCGGCGTACGTCGGCTTCGACGGCTCGTTGCCGGAGCAGACCCAGCACGCCGCGATCGCATCGACGTACGCGCACGTGACGGCGCCACTGCGTCGCCTGGTCGACCGCTACGCCGGGGAGATCTGCCTCGCGTTGTGTGCGGGGGAGCCCGTTCCGGAGTGGGTGCGATCCCAGCTCGCGACGCTGCCCGACGTGATGCGGGACTCGTCGCGTCGCGCGGGCCAGTACGAACGGTCCCTACTCGACCTGCTCGAGGCAGCCGTGCTTCAGGAGCACGTCGGAGAGGTGTTCTACGGGGTCGTCGTGTCCGTCGACGAGCGCGACCCTCGCGAGGGCCGCGTGACCATGCGCAACCCGGCGATCGAGGCCGAGTGCGTCGCACCCGACCCACTTCCCCTGGGCGAGGACGTGAAGGTGCGACTCACCCAGGCCGACGTACGCGCGCGCCTGGTGATGTTCGAGCTGGCTTGACGGCGGCGCCGGTGCCGCAGGGGAGTCAGGCTTTCGCGTAGGTCTCCGCGGCGTGCTTCTCGAACTCCAGACTGACCACCGGCTCGTCTCCCACCACCCACGCGTCGTGACCCGGCTCGATGACGTAGGCGTTACCGGGGACGAGACGAGCCTTGCTGCCGTCGTCGTGGACGACCTCCATCTCGCCGGAGAGGAGCGTGCCCACATGGAGCACCTGGCATGAGTCGCCGCCGACGACGGGCTTGATGCAGTCAGACCAGCGCCACCCTGGCTGGAAGGTGATCCGGGCGACGGTGGCGCCAGGGAACTTGACCACGTCGACGTTGGTCTTGTCCGGCGTACGGCGTTCGTCGGCCTCGTCGAACGACCTTGAGTGGATTGCCACGTGTGTCTCCTTGGTCAGGTGAATGTCTTCTCTCGAGCATGACCCTGTTCGGCCCGGCTGGCGGTGCTGAGTGCTTAAGGCGCCCTTACACTTGAAGGCGGATGAGCTGGCCGGGCGACCGCGGGGAGACTCGAGGAAGGTCCGGGCTGCACAGGGCAAGGTGGTGGGCAACACCCACCCGGGGTGACCCGCGGGAAAGTGCCACAGAGAACAGACCGCCCCTGGCAACAGGGGTAAGGGTGAAACGGTGGTGTAAGAGACCACCAGCGGTCCAGGTGACTGGGCCGGCTAGGTAAACCCCACCTGCAGCAAGGTCAAGAAGGAGCGCAAGCTCCGCGCGAACGTTCGAGGGCGGCCCGCCCGAGTTCGCGGGTAGACCGCACGAGGCGGCCGGCAACGGTCGTCCTAGATGGATGGTCGCCGACCGTGACGCCGTAAGGCCCACGGAGACAGAACCCGGCCTACAGGCCAGCTCATCCGCCTTAGGACTCTGACCTGCGCTGACGGGCGGAGCGGGACTCCGCACCAAACCCCAACGCGACGCTCGCAAGGCCCGTACTCTCGTCGGGTGGACGCCCTGCGCAACCTGGCGGTCGCGGCTGCTGCCGTGGTCGCCCTCGCGTCGTGCGGGGAAGCGACGACCAACCACGCGGACGATCCTGTGTCCGGTGCGAGCTCGTCGAGCCCTTCGTCGACCGAGTCGGCTTCCACCTCGCAATCTCCAAGCGTGGCCACCGAACCAGCGAGGTCGGCCGAGGCGCTCTTTGCGAGCATTGATGCGGCCGTCGCGAGGGAGACCAGCGTCCGACAGGAGATGGGCAACCAAAATCCACCGGCCGGACTCGTCGTTCGGCAGGAGTACGGCGCGGGCCGAGACGAGGCGGCCTTCATCTTGGATATCGGGCATGACACAGACCCGTTTCAGGTCTACCGAGTCGACGGGCTGCTGTACGCCAAGGGGCAGGCACCCAAGCCGATGAGCGACATCGAGCCCGATGACTCCGCCTCGCTCGCAGCCACCCTGTACAGCGACGTACGCCAGGACTTTCAGCGGATGGCTAGGCAAGCGGGCGACTTCATCTATGTCGGTGAAGAGAACATCGGGAGCGTCGCCACCAGCCACTATCGCGTGACGTTGACCCTCGCCCCCGGCAGTAATCCCGCCATCCTGCCCTCACAGATCAAGGGACCGAAGCCCGCTGACCTCTGGATCGACACGAGTGGGCTGCCCGTGCGAGTGGATGTGAGGTACTCCGAGCCATTCGGCGACATTCCGGGGACGGGCGTCAGCAGGACGGACTACTCCGCGTGGAGCGAGCCGTTGAACCTGGACCCGGAGAACCTCGACTGGGAGTGACCATCGTGAGTCGGGGAGCAGGCTGGTATCGGCGCGAGAAGAGGCGAAGGGTGAACATGGACGAGCCACAAGGAACCACACGAGCACTCACCGCAGCGAAGGCGGTCCGCATCGGACACTTGGTCATCACGTTGCCCGTGATCATCGTGATCGGCCTGGGCGCTTTGGTCGGCTTCGCGTTCGGCAGCGTCGCGGTTGGGGCGATTGTGGGTTCGTTGATCGGATGGGTCCTCTGGGCATTCCTGGTGCCGCTATGGCGCGATTGGGTCCCGGGGACGACGGCGCCGAGGGCGGAGGTCCAGAAGCTCGCACAGCGAACCGGTCTCGTCTGGAGGGAAGGGTTTCTTCTTGACC
>DATILB010000253.1:0-21123 GCA_035477015.1 Nocardioidaceae bacterium
GGCGGTGAGGAGTCCTGCAGCGATCGCGCTAAAGCGCTTGGAGGGAATCACGTGGGTGCTCTCTCGTACGTGCAGCCACACCGACTGTGTGACTGGAGTGACCCGATCCAAGCAGCGGGAACACGTTTCAGGGAAGATCCCCCACACTCGATTCCTCGATGTGGACACGACACGACCAGGCGTCCTCGACGGCCCGCGCCAGGATTGCGGCATTTGGGTCGGGTACGTCGAGCCATGGCCCGGTCACCTTGTCGACAAGTCCACGCAGCCGTGGGTCTGCGAGCACGGTGTCGATGGCCGTCCGGTCTCCCCCGCACACGAGCACCTCGATGGGGTGCTCCTGGACCAGGATGCGGAAGGCGTGGTCGGCAGCCGCGGCGTACGCGTCTCGGGCCTGGTTGTCCCGGCGCCGGGCGAAGCGCTGCTGGCTCTGGCCACCGGCCTTGCTGCGGCCCTGGACGTGGCGTCGTCCGATCTTCCTGACGGTGGGCGTCGGCGTCGTGCCGGCCGTGACGGCGAAGCCACCCTTGCGGACGATCAGCAGTCCCCACGCCAGCTCAGGCAGGACAGGCGGCACCACGGTGACCGGGGTGTCGAAAGGACCGGTGATCGTCGCGACCGACCCGTCCTCCGCGGTCGCGGTCAGCGGGTCCATCGCAAGCGTGTAGGGCCCGTGCCTGCTCTCGAAGTTCTCCAGCCAGCGGGCCAGCCGGATCGCCGGGACGAGGACGGTGCGCACGGCCTGAACCTACGGCAACCCGACCAGCCGGGCAGGTGTCACCGGAGTCGACTCGGGTACCTCCTCGGCAGGGAGAGTGAGTCGATGAACGCGCAGGCGCTCCAGCAGGACCTGAAGAAGCATGGCCGCAGAGCCAAGCGGCATCCCGTCATGGATGCCCTCGCACGTGCGGGCATCGGGGCGTACGGCGTCGTCTACCTGGTCCTGGGGTGGCTCGCACTCCAAGTGGCGCTCGGCGATCGTGAAGGGGCCGTCGACAAGACCGGAGCGCTCCGGCAGCTTGCCCAAGAGCCCTGGGGCGAAGCGGCGCTGTGGGCAGCGGTGGTCGGGCTGGCGGCGCTCGCAGTCTGGCAGGGGCTCGAGACGGCGGTGGGTCACCACGGGAGCGACACCAAGGAAGCCGTCTGGAGCCGGCTCCGGTCGATCTCCCGCACGGGAGTGTTCGCGGTGGTGGCCTACACCGCAGCGAAGGTCGCACTCGGGTCATCGTCGAGGACCAGCACCGATGGCTACACGGCCTGGTTGATGAGGCAACCTCTCGGCCCTTGGCTGGTCGGGGCAGTCGGCTTCGCGATCATCGGATTCGCGATCGGCAGCGCAGTCATCGGGCTCACCGATCGCTACAAGCACGACCTCGACCTCGACGGGCGGACCGGTGAAGTCGGCAAGGCTCTGAAAGTGCTGGCCCGTGCCGGGTACAGCAGCCGTGGCGTCGCGTTCGGCGTGATGGGATCGCTGTTCGTGTGGGCTGCGGTAACCCACAACGCCCAGCGGTCAGGCGGGCTCGACCAGGCGCTGGCACGCGTGGTCGAGGCGCCGTTCGGACGGATCCTGCTCGTCGCCGTCGCAGCAGGGTTCGCCTGCTACGGCCTCCTCAACCTCGCGAAGGTGCGGCACCTGCGCAACTAGGTCCGGCGTCAGACGTTGTAGCCGAGGGCGCGCAGCATCTCGCGGCCCTCGTCGGTGATCTTGTCCGGACCCCACGGCGGCATCCAGACCCAGTTGATCGCGACGTCGTTGACCAAGCCCTCCAGGGCAGTGTTCGTCTGGTCCATGATCACGTCGGTCAGCGGGCAGGCCGCTGAGGTCAGCGTCATGTCGAGGACGACGTTCTTGGCCTCGTCGATGTTGATGCCGTAGACCAGGCCGAGGTCGACGACGTTGATGCCGAGCTCGGGGTCGACGACGTCCTTCATCGCCTCCTCGACGTCCTCGACCGTCACGGTGTCGCTGCCACCGAGGTCGACCTCGGGAAAGTCGTCATTGCTCATGCCTGCTCCTTCTGCGTCACGGACTGGGCGACGATCTGGGACGTCGCGTCCTTCCACGCCATCCATGACAGTAGTGCGCACTTGATCCTGGCCGGGAACTTCGCGACGCCGGCAAAGGCGATGCCGTCCTCCAGCACCTCTTCGTCGGGTACGACGGTGCCGCGGCCCTGCATCAGCTCCTGGAAGTCCTTGTGGACGTCGAGCGCCTCGGCGACCGTCTTGCCGATCACGAGGTCGGTAAGGACCGAGGCAGAGGCCTGGCTGATCGAGCAGCCTTCCGCGTCGTACGACACGTCCTCGATGAGGGCGTCCTCGCCAGTGCCGGACAGGTGCACGCGCAGTGTCACCTCGTCGCCACAGGTGGGGTTCACGTGGTGCACCTCGGCCTCGAAGGGCTCGCGGAGACCCGCGTGATGAGGGTTCTTGTAGTGGTCCAGGATGATCTCCTGGTACAGCGCGTCGAGATCCATCAGCCGTCGATCATCCGTCCACTCGGAAGTACTTCTTCGTGTAGTTCAACGCATCGACCAGCGCATCGATTTCCGCCGGCGTCGTGTACAGGTACGACGATGCGCGGACCGACGCCTGGACGCCGAAGCGCTTGTGCGCAGGCTTGGCGCAGTGGTGCCCGGCCCGGACCGCCACTCCGCGGGAGTCGAGCACCTGCGAGACGTCGTGTGGGTGCACTCCGGCGAGCTCGAAGCTCACTGCGCCGCCCCGCTCGGCCGCGGTCTTGGGACCCAGCACCTCGATGCCGCTGACCGAGGCGAGCCCGTCGAGCAGGTAGCCCGTGATGGCCTCCTCGTGGGCACGGATGTTGTCGAGCCCGACCAGGCCGAGGTACTCGACCGCGGCACCGAGCCCGACCGCCTCGACGATCGGCGGGGTGCCGGCCTCGAACTTGTGCGGGATGCCGGCGTACGTCGACCGCTCCATCGTGACCGTCTCGATCATCTCGCCTCCACCGAGGAAGGGCGGGAGCTCCCCGAGCACGTCGGCCCGGCCCCAGAGGACGCCGATACCGGTCGGTCCACAGACCTTGTGCCCGGTGAAGGCCAGGAAGTCCGCACCGCTCGCGACGACGTCGACGGGCATCTGGGGAGCCGCCTGTGATGCGTCCACGACGACCTTCGCGCCCACCGCATGCGCCTTCGCGGCGATCTCGGAGACCGGGTTGATGGTGCCGAGCATGTTGGAGACCCAGGTGAGGGACACGATCTTGGTGCGCTCGTTGATCAGCTCGTCGATGTTCGACAGGTCCAGCCGACCGTCGTCGGTGAGCCCGAACCAGCGCAGCGTCGCGCCCGTCCGCTCGGTCAGCAGCTGCCACGGAACGATGTTTGAGTGGTGCTCCATCTCGGTGATCAGCACCTCGTCGCCCGGGCCGATCTGAAGCGGGCCTCGGGCCCAGGCGAAGGTGTTCGCCACCAGGTTGAGCGCTTCGGAGGCGTTCTTGGTGAAGATCACCTCGTTGCGGCTCGGTGCGTTGAGGAACGCCGCAACCTTGTCCCGGCCGGCCTCGAACGCTTCCGTCGACTCCTGGCCGAGCTGGTGCACGGCGCGGGCGACGTTCGCGTTGTGCCGCTCGAGGTGGTCGACCATCGTGTCGATCACGCACTGCGGCTTCTGCGAGGTGTTCGCACTGTCGAGGTAGACCAGCGGGTACCCGTCCGCGAGCGTCCGCTCCAGGATCGGGAAGTCCTTGCGGATCAGGTCGAGGCCCTCGAGCAGGCCGGGGAGCGACATGTCAGCTCGCCGCCACTCCGACGTAAGCCTCGTAGCCCTCTGCCTCGAGCTTGTCGGCCAGCTCCGAGCCGCCCTCCTCGGCGATCTTGCCGGCAACGAAGACGTGGACGAAGTCGGGCTTGATGTAGCGCAGGATCCGCGTGTAGTGCGTGATCAGCAGGACGCCCTTGTCGCCGTTCTCCTTGTAGCGGTTGACGCCCTCGGAGACGATCTTGAGTGCGTCGATGTCGAGGCCGGAGTCGGTCTCGTCGAGGACTGCGATCTTGGGGTTGAGCAGCTCGAGCTGGACGATCTCGTGGCGCTTCTTCTCGCCACCCGAGAAGCCCTCGTTGACGTTGCGCTGGGCCATCGCGGTATCCATCTTGACGCGGTCCATGGCCTCGTTGACCTCCTTGATCCACGTGCGGAGCTTCGGTGCTTCGCCGTCGATCGCGGTCTTCGCAGTGCGCAGGAAGTTGGCGACGGACACGCCGGGCACCTCGACCGGGTACTGCATGGCCAGGAACAGCCCGGCGCGAGCCCGCTCGTCGACCGACATCTCCAGGACGCTGACGCCGTCGAGGAGCACCTCACCGGAGGTCACGGTGTACTTCGGGTGGCCGGCGATGGAGTACGCGAGGGTCGACTTGCCCGAGCCGTTGGGGCCCATGATCGCGTGGGTCTCCCCCGACTTGATGGTCAGGGTGACGCCCTTCAGGATCTCCTTCGGGCCGTGCTCTGTGTCGACGCTGACGTGCAGGTCGCGGATCTCCAGGGTGCTCATCGGTTCACTTCCATACTCGAGTTGGTCAGGTCGACGAGGACGTCGTCGCCCTCGACCTTCACGGGGTAGACAGGGACCGGCTCGGTGGCCGGGAGGGACAGCGGCTTGCCGGTGCGGAGGTCGAAGCGCGAGCCGTGCAGCCAGCACTCGATCTCGCAGCCCTCGACCTCACCCTCGGAGAGGGCGATCGCGGCGTGCGAGCACTCGTCGCGCACGGCGTAGAAGTCGTCACCGGAGCGCACGACGGCGATGTCCTCCCACCCGCCGTCCACGTCGATGCGGACGGCGAGCGCGGATCCTTCGGCGACGTCGCCCACCGCGCAAGCACGAGAAAAGGTCATCGATGGCCCACGTTCTTGGCCAGCTCCGCCTCCACTGTCGCGAGCAGGCGGACCTCAATCTCCGCGACACCGATCTTGCGGATGATGTCGTTGAAGAAGCCATGCACGACCAGGCGGCGGGCCTCGTCCTCGGGGATGCCCCGGGACTGCAGGTAGAACAGCTGCGCGTCGTCGAAACGGCCGGTGGTGGACGCGTGCCCGGCACCCACGATCTCACCGGTCTCGATCTCGAGATTCGGGACTGACTCGGCCGTGCAGCCGTCGGTCAGCACGAGGTTGCGGTTCGACTCGTATGTCTCGATCCCCTCGGCCACCTTGCGGATCAGCACGTCGCCGATCCAGACCGAGTGAGCGCCCTTGCCTTGCAGAGCGCCCTTGTAGTCCACGTTGCTGCGCGTCTTCGGCGCGTTGTGGTCGACGAACAGTCGGTGCTCGAGGTGCTGCCCTGCGTCCGCGAAGTAGAGACCCAGCATCTCGGCCTGGCCACCGGGACCGGCGTACTCGACGCTGGAGTTGATGCGCACCAGGTCGCCGCCGATGGAGACCACACCCTGCTTGTACGACGCGTCGCGACCGACCTTCGCGTGGATGTGCGCGAGGTGGACCGTCTCGTCGTCCCAGTCCTGGATGCTCACCATGGTGAGCGAGGCACCGTCGCCGATGACGATCTCGACGTTGCCCGCGCGCGTGGCGTGGCCCTCGTGGTGCAGCACGATGGTGGCCTTCGAGTGGGCACCGACCTCGACGTACAGGTGGTGGAACGACGCGTCGTTGCCCTCGCTGTCGCCGCGCACAGTGATCAGCACCGGCTTGTCGAGCTCGGTGTTCGCGGGCACCGTGATCGTCCGAGCCTGGGTGAAGGAGGCCCATGCCTGAGCCGAGACGCGGTCGTTCGGGGTGTAGACCGTGCCGAGCCGCGCGTCGTCGCGTCCGACCTGCTCGATGGAGACGCCCGCAGGTGCGTCGTCCACATCGATCGACGAGGAGCCGCCCGCGACGAAGGTGCCGTCGTGCAGGCCGCGCAGGCGCTTCATCGGGGTGAAGCGCCAGATCTCCTCGCGGCCGTTCGGGACCTCGAAGAAGTCGAGGTCGAACGACCCGTCGGGGTGCAGGTGGGAGGCAACCTTGGTCTCGATGGCCCCGGCCACGTTGTCAGTCAGAGTCACTTGTGTTGCTTTCTAGATCAGGAGGGACGGACAGTGCGGGCGGTCAGCCGACCGCACCTTCCATCTGCAGCTCGATGAGCCGGTTCAGCTCGAGGGCGTACTCCATGGGGAGCTCCTTGGCGATGGGCTCCACGAAGCCGCGCACGATCATCGCCATGGCCTCGTCCTCCTCCATGCCCCGGCTCATCAGGTAGAAGAGCTGGTCGTCGGAGACCTTCGAGACGGTGGCCTCGTGAGCCATCGACACGTCGTCCTCGCGGACATCGACGTACGGGTAGGTGTCCGAGCGGCTGATCTGGTCGACCAGCAGCGCGTCGCACTTCACGATGCTCGACGAGTGGTGCGCACCCTCGTTGACCTGGATCAGGCCGCGGTACGACGTCCGCCCACCGCCGCGCGCCACCGACTTGCTGATGATCGAGCTGGACGTGTGCGGAGCGCAGTGCACCATCTTGGCGCCGGCGTCCTGGTGCTGGCCCTCGCCCGCGAACGCGATCGACAGCGTCTCGCCCTTGGAGTGCTCACCCATGAGGTAGATGGCGGGGTACTTCATCGTCAGCTTGGAGCCGATGTTGCCGTCGACCCACTCCATGGTCGCGCCGGCCTCGCAGGTCGCGCGCTTCGTCACCAGGTTGTAGACGTTGTTCGACCAGTTCTGGATGGTCGTGTAGCGGCAGCGGCCGCCCTTCTTCACGATGATCTCGACGACGGCCGAGTGCAGCGAGTCGGACGAGTAGATCGGCGCGGTGCAGCCCTCGACGTAGTGCACGTAGGCGTCCTCGTCGACGATGATCAGCGTCCGCTCGAACTGGCCCATGTTCTCGGTGTTGATCCGGAAGTAGGCCTGCAGCGGGATCTCGACGTGCACGCCCTTGGGGACGTAGATGAACGAGCCACCCGACCACACGGCGGAGTTGAGCGCGGAGAACTTGTTGTCCCCGACCGGGATGACGGTCGTGAAGTACTCCTGGAAGAGCTCGGGGTGCTCCTTCAGGGCAGTGTCGGTGTCGAGGAAGATGACACCCTGCTTCTCGAGCTCCTCGTTGATCGCGTGGTAGACCACCTCGGACTCGTACTGAGCCGCAACGCCCGAGACCAGACGCTGCTTCTCAGCCTCGGGGATGCCGAGCCTGTCGTAGGTGTTCTTGATGTCCTCGGGGAGGTCCTCCCACGACTGCGCCTGCTTCTCCGTAGAGCGGACGAAGTACTTGATGTTGTCGAAGTCAATGCCGTTGAGCTCGCCGCCCCACTGCGGCATGGGCTTGCGGTCGAAGAGCTTCAGACCCTTGAGCCGAAGGTCGAGCATCCACTGGGGCTCGCTCTTCTTCCCGGAGATGTCGCGGACGACCTCCTCGCTCAGGCCTCGCTTCGCGTTGGCGCCGACGTCGTTCTTGTCGGACCAGCCGAAGTCGTAGCGACCGATGCCCTTTAGCTCCGGGTTCAGCTCTTCGATCGAAGTCATCGCGACTTCCTCTCTGTTGCACTCGTCAGGTGTGCCGTGACGTTCTGTGGTGCCGGGATGCAGGTGGTGCAGACGCCGTCGCCGTGGGCGATGGTCGCCAGCCGCTGGACGTGGCTGCCGAGGACCTTGCTGATCAGCTCGGTCTCGGCCTCGCACAGCTGCGGGAACTCGTGGGCGACATGGCTGACCGGGCAGTGCTGCTGGCACAGCTGCTCGCCGATCGGGCTGTCGCGGACACTTGCCGCGTAGCCCTCGCGGGTCAACGCCTCTGCCATGGCCTCGCTCGGCGACTTCGCCGGGTCAGCGGCCAGGATCTCTGCGTGCGCCGTCTCGAGACCTGCCACGCGACGTCGGGCGAACTCCATCACCGCGTCGTCGCCGCCGGTCTCTGCCAGGAAGCGCAGCGCCTGGACCGCCAGGTCGTCGTACTGCTGGTCGAAGCGGTCGCGCCCGTTGTCGGTCAGCGCGAACACCTTCGCCGGACGGCCGCGTCCGCGGGCGCCGTACACCCGGGGCTCGCGCGCCTCGATGGTGCCCTCCTCGAGCATGTGGTCGAGGTGGCGCCGGATGGCCGCCGGAGTCAGCTCCAGCCTGTCCGCGAGGATCGCCGCGGTGCTGGGGCCCAGCTCCAAGATCGCAGCAGAAACTCGCTCCCGGGTGGGGGCGTCGGCGCTGCGGTCGAATTCCACAACACCATTGTGCCCTTATTAAGCAGAGGGCTTCAAATAAGGCTTACCTAACTAGACTCAAGCGCGGCCAGGTCAGCACGCGCACGATCAGCGATGCGGTGGTATCCCAGCGCGGTGTAGTAGTCGATGTAGTCGGAGAGCGCCGCGCGGGCACCGGGCACGTCTCCGAGAAGGGCAAGCGCGCGACCCGTGGTGTAACGGTGGTCGAAGCGAGGCATGACCGGGCGCCATGGATGCGGGCGGAGCAGCGCGAGCGCCGTCCGCGCGCCTTCGGCGTCACCCACGCCCGCGCACGCCCAGGCCGCGACCAGGTTCCACCTGCCCGGGTTGCGGTCCTCGCCCTGCGAGCTGGCCTCGAGCGCGAGCGAGTAGGAGCCGACGTCGCAGAGCGCGAGTGCCCACGACGCCTCGAGTACATCCACCCGCCATTCCGGGATAGAGGTCTTCCGCTCGAGCTCCAGGTTCTGGCAGGCGCCTTGTTCGGTGGCCCGGAGGTCACGCTCTACCCACGGACGGAGAACCGTCCTGACTTCCCGTGCCGTTGCTTGGTCGATCTCGCGCCCTGCTTGGGCGCACGCCTCCTCCTCCCGTCCGACCAGCGAGCTGAATTCCTCCGCACCGATCTCGCCGCTCAAGTAGCGCGACTGCGCCTCCTGGCTGTCCACAGTTGCGTCGAACACCTGCCCGAAGTCGTTGCCCGCCGACCGGAGCTCATCGATGAGGCGCTGCCGCTCCTGAGCTGACATCGTCACTCCGGCCTGGTCGAGAAGGTCGTAGGCGATGTCGGTCGCGAACAACCTGATCCCGGCGCGCCGCAGGTCCTGAAAGGCCGCCATGACCTCCGACACCGACTCCTCGGTACGGCCCATGGGCCACAACACCATGCCGCGGGCATGGCGGCACATGGCGATGGCGAGGGGATCGTCGGACTCACGAAGCAGGGCCGCGGAGGCCTCGACCTCGTCCAGTCCGCTCTCCACCTCTTCGACACCGAAAATGCCCGCCATCGCCCGATCGACCGGGGTGCCGTCCAGCAGTTCTGGCAGCAGCGGAGCGATCGAGGGCACGTTGTACTCGGTCGCGTACCCGGCGATGAAGAGGTAGCGGATCAGCCCCCTTCGAGCGGCGGGGTCGATCAGGAGTGCCCGCGCTCGGTGCAGCAGGTTGGTCGCTGCTCGGTTGTCGTCCCGCTCGGCCGCCCGGATACCGGCGTCTGCCAGATGCCGCCCAGCCCGGTCAGCCAGGACGGCGGCGTTCGCGTCGGCAGGGTCGAGGTCACGCAGCAGACCGGCGGCGACCTCAAGGTGGTGGCCGGCGAGCTCGTCCCGTTCAAGAACGCCGTCCGTCATCACCAGCCAGTCGGCGTGGGACTCGTGCAAGCCCGCCCGGGCAGCCTTGGTGAGGGACTCGTACGCCGCGTCCCGCATCAAGAGGTGGCAGAACCGGTAGCCGCTCTCACCGGGGATCTGGGCGCGATCCGGGCGAACGAACTGGAGGCGGGCCAGGTCGGAGAGAAGGGCTTCAACCTCGGCCGAGGATCGCTCGACGAGCGTACTGACGGAACCGAGGTGAAAGACCTCGCCCTCGACCGCGGCCGCCTCGAGCGCGAAACGCGCCTCGTCAGCGAGAGAGTCGAGCCGTGCATTGAGCAGGGCCTCGATCGTCGGCGGGATCGAGGCGCTACCCGTCCGGACCGCGTGCTGGGCCATCTGGACGAGGTAGAGCGGATTGCCGTCCGCCGCCCTGAGGATGGGGCCGAGCACCTCGTCCGCGGCGTCACCGTTCAGAGCCTGGCGAAGTACTTCGCCCGCGTCCACGGGGGATAGTGCGTCCAGATCGAGGCGCACCGCACCCGGCACATCGTCCGCCCAGGTGCCGTGCCTGGTGTCGAGCTCAGGCCGGGCGAGGCACAGCATGAGTATCGGTGCGGCCCGCGCCCGGAGTGATATCGCGGTGACCAAACGGAGGAACGCCGGTTCGACCCATTGGAGGTCGTCGAGGATGACCACCAGGGGCCGCTCCGTTGCCGCACGCTCAAGCACGACCTGACATGCGGCGATGGTGTCGGCGGCCGACCTCTGGATCACCTGCTCGTAGGGCGTGTCGAGTTGCTGCAGGATCTCAACCAAAGGTCCGTACGTCATGCCCTCGCCGTACGCGACTGCCCGCCCTGAGACCACCTGCGCCTCGTCCGCGATCTCCTCGACCAGTTGCCCGACCAGGCGGGACTTCCCGATGCCCGGAGCTCCCACCACGGTGATCAACCGGCACCGACTGGTCGCGAGGACGTCGTCGTACACGTCGCGAAGGACCGCGCGTTCAGCGAGCCGACCGACAAGCGGCAGGTGTGCGGGCGAACCGGACTCCGGTCGGAGCCCCGTCACCAGGTGAGCGCGGACGGGATCCCGTTTCCCCTTCGCCGCGACCTCGACGGGTTCCGTGGTCACCACGTCGGCGGCCAGATGTTGAGTGATCTCGCCCAGCAGAGTGGAGCCAGCGGCCGCGGCCTGTTCGAGCCGAGCCGCGGTGTTGACCGTGTCTCCCGTAACGAGGGTGTCGCCGGCGCCTGCGACCACCTGCCCGGTGTTAACGCCGATCCGCACTCGGAGGTTGAGCCGACCGACGACTTCATGCAGCTCGACCGCTGCGAGGACAGCTTCCACGGCGTCGTTCTCGCGAGCGACGGGCAGCCCGAAGACAGCCATCACCGCGTCCCCCACGAACTTCTCCACCAGACCACCGCGCCGCTCGATAGCCGATCTCGCCCCCGCGTAGTAGCGCTTCAGCAATGCGCGGAGTGCCTCGGGATCGGTCTGCTCGCCCAGGGCCGTAGAGCCGACCAGGTCGCAGAAGAGAACGGTGACGACTTTGCGCACCTCACGGCTCGAGGTAAGCGGCGACCCGCACGAGGGGCAGAACGAGAACCCGTCCGGGTTGTCCCGCCCGCACTGGCTGCACAAAGGCACGCTCCGAGTCTAGGGGCGTCCGAGGGCCGTCGACGGGGCCAGCGTGACCGATTCCACGCGGACACGGTCAAGTCGTCAGGCTTGCTGTTCCTAGACTGCTCGGGTGTCCGCATCGAGTCCCGCCGTCGAGATCGACGGCCTCGTCATGCGGTACGGCGACAAGGTGGCGGTCGACGGGCTGTCGCTCCGGGTCGAGCGCGGCACGATCACTGCGGTCCTCGGACCGAACGGCGCCGGGAAGACGACCACGCTCGAGACCTGTGAGGGCTACCGCAAGCCGCAGCAGGGCAGCGTTCGGGTGCTTGGCCTCGACCCGCAGTCCGAGCGCTCCGCGCTGCTCCCCCGCATCGGGGTGATGCTGCAGAGCGGCGGCGCCTGGTCCGGCGTTCGGGCCGTGGAGATGTTGAGGCACATCGGCTCCCTCCACGCGAACCCCTTGCCGGTCGAGATGCTGGTGGAGCGACTGGGCCTGCAGGAGTGCGGGCGCACGACATACCGGCGTCTGTCAGGCGGCCAGCAGCAGCGCCTCTCTCTGGCAATGGCGGTCATCGGCCGCCCCGAGCTGCTCTTCGTCGACGAGCCGACCGCGGGGATGGACCCGCAGGCAAGACGGGCCACCTGGGACCTGCTGACCGAACTGCGCACCGACGGTGTCACGACCGTCCTCACGACGCACTACATGGACGAGGCGGAGAAGCTCGCCGACCAGGTTCACGTGATCGACCACGGGCGGCTGATCATCAGCGGTACGCCGTTCGAGCTGACCCGCGGCACGGGCAACAGCACGATCCGGCTGGTCGTCACGGAGCCGTTTCCCCCGGAGGCGCCCGCCGACCTGCAGCGTGCACTCGGTGATCTGACGGAGGTCCGCGCGATCAACGAGCACAGCCTGCTGATCACCGGTCCCGCGGATGCGACCACGCTCGCCAAGGTCTCGTCGTGGTGCGAGGAGCAGGGCGTCCTCCCCGAGTCGCTCTCCCTGGGCCAGCGCACGCTCGAGGACGTCTTCCTCCAGCTCACCGGACGGGAGCTCACGCAATGACGTTCACCCCGATGCCGGGTGCGGCACCCCTGCCCGCCATGGTGCTGGCGCAGGCGCGCATGGAGACGCGGCTGATCCTGCGCAACGGCGAGCAGCTGCTGCTGGCCGTGGTGATCCCCCTGATCGTCCTGGTCGGCTCGATCGAGACCGCCAAGCGGATCGACCACTCGTTCGCCCACTCCCCTGTCGACACCTTGACGCCGGGCGTCCTGGCGCTGGCGATCATGTCGACCGCGTTCACGAGCCTGGCTATCGCCACGGGCTTCGAGCGCCGGTACGCCGTACTCAAGCGGCTGGGCTCGTCCCCACTGCCGCGCTCCGGACTGCTGCTCGGCAAGGTCTGCGCACTCCTCCTCGTCCAGGCGTTGCAGGTCGTGGTGATCGGGCTGGCAGCCTGGGCGCTTGGCTGGGACCCCACGCTCAGCGCTCCGGGCCTCACCGGCATGGTGGCGACCGCCGCGCTCGGGACTGCGGCTTTCGCAAGCCTTGGTCTCTTCGTCGCCGGGGTGCTGCGTGCCGAAGCCACACTGGCGGTCGCCAACCTCGTCTACCTGTTGCTGATGGCCGGTGGCGCGGTCGTCCTGCCGGCTTCGTCGTACGGCGCCTTCGGTGATGCCGCCCGGCTGCTGCCTTCGGGCGCACTCGGTGAAGCGATGCGTGAGTCGTTCCTCGACGGCACGCTCCCGGTGGGCCATCTCGCCGTACTCCTCGTGTGGGCCGCGATCGGCACCACCCTGACGGTCAAGACCTTCAAGTGGGAGTGACTCGTCCCGTCTGGGCCGACCGTTGGATGCGGCCTCTCGCCTGGTCCTCACTAGCCGCGAACATCCTGATCGTCGTGTCGGGGGGAGTCGTGCGACTCACCGGATCCGGCCTCGGTTGCCCGACATGGCCTCGCTGCACGGAGGAGTCCTTCACTCCGCACGGCGAGCTCGGAATTCACGGCGTCATCGAGTTCGGGAACCGCATGGTCACGTTCCTGATCGCCGCGGTGGCCGTCGCGACCTTTGTGGTCGCCTGGAAGTACGGTCGGCCGGCGGTCACCCGCATCGCTGTCGTCCTAGCGGTCGGCGTGCCAGCCCAGGCGGTCATCGGCGGCATCAGCGTGCGCACGGAGCTGAACCCCTGGGTCGTCGCGCTGCACCTGCTCGTGTCCCTCGCCATGATCGGCTTCGCCGTCCTTCTGCTCCGCCGGCTCGGCGAAGGCGACGGCCGGCCGGTCAGCACCGTTCCCGACGGGGTCACCTGGCTGGTCCGCGGCATCTTCGTCGTCGGCTGGTCGGTGCTCTACGTCGGCACCGTGGTCACCGGCTCGGGACCGCATGCCGGCGACGAGGACGCCCCACGCAACGGGCTCGACCCCTTGTCGATGTCCCAGTTGCACACCGACCTTGTAATGCTGCTGTTCGGCCTGACGATCGCTGTCGTCCTGTCGCTCCGTGCGGTGGACGCCCCCCAGCTGGCGCAGCGTGCGGGCGTCCTGCTCCTGCTGGTCGAGCTCGGCCAGGGGATGGTCGGCTTCACGCAGTACTTCCTGGACCTGCCGATCGCACTGGTCGCTCTGCACCTGCTCGGCGCCGCGGTCTTCAGTGCCGCGCTCACCTGGTTGTTGCTGTCGATACGCGAGCGTGGGCTCGCCGGCGCCTGACGCTGGAAACGAGAAACCCCCGGGACTGGCACCTGCATGCCTGCCCCGAGGGTGAGTCCCCGGCACTCGGCGGGCGAACCCACCGGTCGTGCGTGACGCTCGTCCTGCACCCCCGTTGGCCAGGACGAAGCCACTCGTCCTTAAGACGCCAGAACCCCCACCCCTGGTTGCTCCCGGTTCGGAACATCCCACATCGTGGACGGGCGGCGGCCTCAGCGGGTGAGAAGCGGGTCGAGCGCGACGCCCAGGAACAGCAGCGAGAGGTACATGTTCGACCAGTGGAACAGCCGCATGGGCCGGAGATCCACGACGTTGTCCGAGAGGCGGGCCCGGCGCTGAAGGAGGTGTGCCTCAGCGAGGAACACGCCACCCAGGACGACCGCAACGGCCGGGTAGAGCAGACCGGTCGACGCCAACGGCCACAGCACCAGTGAGGTCGCCACCGTGACCCAGGAGTAGGCGACGATCTGGCGCGCGACCACCTGCGGGGTCGCGACCACCGGGAGCATCGGGACGTCGGCTGCGGCGTAGTCCTCGCGGTAACGGATGGCGAGCGCCCAGAAGTGGGGCGGGGTCCAGAAGAACACCACCAGGAAGAGGACGACCGGCGCCCAGGCCAGGGAGTCGTTGACGGCGGTCCAGCCGATCAGCGCCGGGAAGCACCCGGCGGCGCCGCCCCAGACGATGTTCTGGCTGGTCCGCCGCTTCAGGATCATCGTGTAGCCCACGACGTAGAACACGTTGGCCGCGAGCGCCAGGCCCGACGAGAGCCAGTTGACCAGGAAGCCGAGCCACAGCGTGGACACGACGCCGAGGACCAGCCCGAAGACCAGGGCGGCTCGGGGACTGACGATGTGACGCGGCAGTGCGCGCCGACGAGTGCGGCGCATCCGCTCGTCGATGTCGCGGTCGTAGTAGCAGTTGAGAGCGTTGGCGCTACCTGCGGACAGGGTGCCGCCAACGACGGTCGCGACGACCAGCCAGAGGTCCGGGACTCCTTGCTCCGCGAGGAACATGACGGGGACGGTGGTCAGCAGGAGGAGCTCGATGATCCGCGGCTTCGTCAGCCCGATGTACGCCATCAAGACGTCGCGGGCGGTCGCTCGCTCGACCTCGGGCGTGTGCCCTTGCGCCAACTCGGGGAGTCGGGGGTCGACAGCCGTCACTTCGTCCTCGTCAGATGGTGAGGTGGTCAGGTCGCCTGCGGCGTGCAGGCGCGCCACAGTCTAATGGGCGTGGAGTCGCTGGGTAGCCCTCCGCCCGCCGCCGGAGCGGTGTGCAACTGCTCACCCGCCAGTAGATAGGCTCCCCCTGACACCTCACCTGCGCCGAGAGGACCACCCCGTGAGCACCGCGCTCGAATGGACCGACATCGACCGGAAAGCCGTCGACACGGTCCGCGTGCTGGCGATGGACGCCGTGCAGAAGGTCGGCAACGGCCACCCCGGCACCGCAATGAGCCTGGCGCCCGCGGCGTACCTGCTCTACCAGAAGGTGATGCGCTCCAACCCGGCAAATCCGGCCTGGCCCGGCCGGGACCGGTTCGTCCTGTCGTGCGGCCACTCCAGCCTCACCCAGTACATCCAGCTGTACCTCGGCGGGTTCGGCCTGGAGCTTGATGACCTCAAGGCCCTGCGGACCTGGGGCAGCAAGACCCCGGGACACCCCGAGCGTGGGCACACCGCGGGCGTCGAGACGACGACCGGTCCCCTGGGCCAGGGCGTCGCGAACGGCGTCGGGATGGCGATGGCCGCCCGGCGCGAGCGCGGACTCCTGGATCCCGACGCACCGGCCGGAGGGTCGCCGTTCGACCACTTCATCTTCGTCATCTGCTCCGACGGTGACGTCCAGGAAGGCGTGAGCGCGGAGGCCTCGTCGATCGCCGGCCACCAACAGCTGGGCAACCTCGTGGTGATCTACGACGACAACGAGATCTCCATCGAGGACGACACCCACGTCGCCTTCACCGAGGACGTTTCCGCGCGCTACGCCGCCTACGGCTGGCACGTGCAGGACGTGGACTGGACTGGAGGCAAGGGCCCGCAGGAGCCGGGCGCCTACCGCGAGGACGTCCAGGCGCTGTACGACGCGATCGAGACCGCGAAGTCTGTGACCGACAAGCCGAGCTTCATCAACCTGCGCACGATCATCGCCTGGCCGGCCCCCACGAAGCAGAACACCGGCGCCTCTCACGGCTCGGCACTCGGCGTGGATGAGATCGCGGCGACGAAGACGATCATGGGCTTCGACCCCGAGCAGACCTTCGAGGTGCCGGACGAGGTCATCACCGAGACTCGCTCGCTCGTCGACCGCGGCAAGGTCCTCGAAGCCGAGTGGCAGTCGTCGTTCGACGAGTGGGCCGAGTCGAACCCCGAGGCGAAGTCCCTCTTCGACCGGATGGCGTCGCGCACCCTGCCCGCCGGCTGGGACGCGGGTCTGCCTGCCTACCCCGCCGACGCGAAGGGCGTCGCCACCCGCAAGGCCTCCGGCGAGATCCTCAACGCGGTCGCCGACTCCCTGCCTGAGCTGTGGGGCGGGTCCGCCGACCTCGCCGAGTCGAACAACACGACGATCAAGGGTGCGGCCTCGTTCATCCCGGCGGAGCACTCGACGCGCGAGTTCACCGGCAGCCCCTACGGCCGGGTCCTGCACTTCGGCATCCGCGAGCACGCGATGGGCGCGGTCATGAACGGCATCGCCCAGCACGGCGGCACCCGCGTGTACGGCGGAACGTTCCTGGTCTTCTCCGACTACATGCGGCCGTCCGTGCGACTGGCCGCCCTGATGCAGCTTCCGGTGACCTACGTCTGGACGCACGACTCCATCGGCCTCGGCGAGGACGGACCGACCCACCAGCCGATCGAGCACCTCGCCGCCCTTCGGGCGATCCCGGGCCTCGACGTCGTACGCCCTGCCGACGGCAACGAGACCGTCGCCGCGTGGCGCACCATTCTCGGCCACACCGACCGTCCGGCGGGCCTGTGCCTGACCCGCCAGAACGTCCCGACGTTCCCGCGGGGCGAAGAAGCCAATGGTGAGCACTGGAGTGGCACGGAAGGCGTCTCGCAGGGCGGCTACGTGCTCATCGACGCGGCCGGCACGCCGGACGTGGTGCTGATCGGCACGGGTTCGGAGGTCCAGCTGGCTGTCGCCGCGCGCGCCGCTCTGGCCGATGAGGGCATCAACGCACGGGTCGTCTCCATGCCGTGCCGTGAGTGGTTCGACGCGCAGGACCAGGCGTACCGCGACGCCGTCATCCCGCCGACCGTGAAGGCGCGGGTGAGCGTCGAGGCGGGCATCGCCCAAGGGTGGCGAGAAATCGTGGGGGACGCCGGCCGCATCGTCTCGCTCGAGCACTTCGGCGCCTCCGCCGACTACGCCCGCATCTTCCAGGAGTTCGGCATCACCACGGAGGCCGTGGTGCAGGCCGCGAAGGACAGCATCGGGGCCGCCACAGCCTGATCGAGGTGGCCCACTCAGAACCACAGGGAGGTACGCATGTCTGAACGTCTGCAGGCCCTGTCAGAGCAGGGCGTCTCGATCTGGCTCGACGACCTGTCGCGGGAACGAATCGAGACGGGCAACTTGGCCGAGCTCGTGAAGAACGATGCGGTGGTCGGGGTGACGACGAACCCCACGATCTTCGCCTCGGCCTTGGCTGACGGTGAGCGCTACGACGCCCAGGTGCGGCAACTGGTGGCCTCCGGCGCCGATGTCGACCAGGCCATCGTGGAGCTGACCACGGAGGACGTCCGCGACGCGTGTGACGTGCTCGCGGAGGCGTACCGGCAGACCAACGGTGTCGACGGCCGTGTCTCGATCGAGGTCGCGCCGACGCTGGCGTTCGACACCGAGGGCACGGTCGCGGCGGCCCGGATGCTGTGGGCCAAGGTCGACCGGCCGAACGTTTTCATCAAGATTCCGGCCACGACCGAGGGACTGCCGGCGATCACCCAGGTGCTCAGCGAGGGGATCAGCGTGAACGTCACCCTGATCTTCGGCCTGGGTCGCTACGACGAGGTGATGGACGCCTACCTGGCCGGCCTCGAGCGGGCCGAACAGCACGGTCACTCCCTGGGTGGCATCCACTCGGTTGCGTCGTTCTTCGTCTCCCGGGTCGACACCGAGATCGACGCCCGGCTGGAGAAGATCGGCACCCCCGAGGCACTCGCCCTGCGCGGCCAGGCCGGGGTCGCGAACGCCCGGCTGGCTTACCAGGCCTACGAGAACAAGTTCGCGGGGTCGGGTGTCTTCCACGAGCTCCGCGGTGACGGCGCGAACACCCAGCGTCCGCTGTGGGCCTCGACCGGGGTGAAGAACCCGGACTACCGCGACACCATGTACGTCGCCGACCTGATCGCCGACAACGTGGTCAACACCATGCCGGAGAAGACGATGCAGGCGTTCGCCGACCACGGCGTCGCCGAGGCCGACACGATTCCGGGGACCTACGACGATGCCCGCCGAGTGCTCGACGACCTGGCCGCGATCGGGGTCGACTACGACGACGTCATCGCGACCCTGGAGCGCGAGGGCGTCGAGAAGTTCGTGAAGTCCTGGGAGGAGCTGGTCGCGACCGTCCAGGGCCAGCTGGACGCACAGTGACCGGCGCGCTGGAGGTCACCGCCACCGGCGCCGCAGCTGACGCGATCAGCCGGCACGTTCCCGCCCTGGTAGCCGACCGGTTCGCCTCGCGACTCTTCGAGAAGGACCCGACCTTATGGGGGCCGGATGCCGAGCCCGAGGCGTCGGTGCGGCTCGGCTGGGTCGGCCTGCACCGCACCTCGCGTCCGCTGCTCGGTGAGGTCCGGGCCTTGCGCGGCGAGCTTGCAGAGCAGGGACTCGACCACGTCGTGCTCTGCGGGATGGGGGGATCCTCGCTCGCCCCGGAGGTCATCTGCGCCACCGCCGGTGTCGCGATCACCGTCCTGGACTCCAGCGACCCTGACCAGGTCCGCGCTGCCCTGACCGACCGCCTCGACCGCACCGTGGTGGTCGTGTCGTCGAAGTCCGGTTCCACGGTGGAGACCGACTCCCAGAAGCGCGTCTACGAGCAGGCCTTCCGCGACGCCGGGATCCACCCCGCCGAGCGGATCATCATCGTCACCGACCCCGGCAGCCCTCTCGACAAGGCCTCCCGGGAGGCCGGCTACCGAGTCGTGAACGCAGACCCTCACGTCGGCGGCCGCTACTCCGCGCTCACCGCCTTCGGTCTGGTGCCCAGCGGCCTGGCCGGCGTCGACATCGAAGCCCTCATCGACGACGCCGACACCGTCGCGGACCTGCTCGCCGACGACGACGAGGCCAACCCGGCACTACGACTCGGCGCTGCTATCGCCGGCACTGCCCCCTTGCGCGACAAGCTCGCCATCGTCGATGACGGCTCACCCCTGAAGGGCTTCGCCGACTGGGCCGAGCAGCTGATCGCTGAGAGCACCGGGAAGAACACCACCGGCATCCTGCCGGTCGTCGTCGCGGGTCCCGAGGACCCGGAGATCCGCTGGCCGGCGCCTGACGTCACGGTTGCCCGTCTCGTTGCCGACGGCGACGACGATGCCAGCCCGTCGGACCGCTCTGAGGTCCAGGTCGCCGGCTCGATCGGTGCTCAGCTCCTCCTCTGGGAGACTGCCACCGCCGTTGCCGGCCATCTTCTCGGGATCAACCCCTTCGACCAGCCCGACGTGGAGAGCGCCAAGCAGGCCGCCCGCGCTGTACTCGAAGGAACTCCGGACCCGGAGCCTGCCGCCTTCGTGGCCGGCCCGGTCGAGGTGCGGGCCCACGGTGACTTCTTGGCCGAAGCCACCACGGTCGCCGAGGCTGTCCAGGCGTTGCTCGGGCAGCTGGACCCCGAGCGCGGCTACGTCGCCGTGATGGCGTACCTCGACAGGCTCGCGCACCCCTCCCTTGCGGAGGTCAGGCGCTCGCTCGCACTCAGGACCGAGCGACCCACGACGTTCGGATGGGGTCCGCGCTTTCTCCACTCGACCGGCCAGTTCCACAAGGGCGGTCCCCGTGAGGGCGTATATCTGCAGATCACCGGCGCTCCGGCCGAGGACCTGGCGATCCCGGGCCGCCCCTTCTCGCTGGGCCAGTTCATCGCGGCTCAGGCCTCAGGGGACGCGCAGGTCCTTGCCGACCACGGTCGCCCGGTCCTGCGCCTCCACCTGACGGACCAGGCAGCGGGACTGCCTGTCGTGGTGGAAGCCCTGTCGTGAACGGGCCCGGCAACAGGCTGAGGGAACCTCAGGACCGCCGACTCCCCCAGATCGCCGGTCCGTGCGGCGTGGTGATCTTCGGCGTCACGGGCGACCTCTCCCGGAAGAAGGTCATGCCGGCGATCTACGACCTCGCCAACCGTGGCCTCCTCCCGCCAGGCTTCTCGCTCGTCGGCTACGCCCGCCGCGACTGGGCCGACCAGGACTTCGCCCGGATCGTCCACGACGCGGTCCGAGCGCACGCACGCACGGAGTTCCGCCAAGAGGTCTGGGAACAGCTCGCTGCGGGCTTCCGATTCGTGTCCGGAGACTTCGCCGACGACGCGGCGTTCGACCAGCTCCGATAGACGATCGAGGACCTCGACCAGCTCCGCGGCACGCAGGGCAACCACGCGTTCTACCTGTCCATCCCGCCACGATTCTTCTCCGACGTCGTCGGTCAGCTGAAGGAGCATGGGCTCGCTACGCCAGGAGCGGGTGCTTGGCGACGCGTCGTGATCGAGAAGCCCTTCGGCTCCGACCTCGCCAGCGCGCGACAACTGAACGCCATCGTGTCGGAGGTCTTCCCGCCGGAGTCGGTCTTCCGGATCGACCACTACCTCGGCAAGGAGACGGTGCAGAACATCATGGCGCTCCGGTTCGCCAACGCGATGTTCGAGCCGGTCTGGAACGCCAACTATGTGGACCACATCCAGATCACGATGGCGGAGGACATCGGCATCGGTGGTCGGGCCGGCTACTACGACGGAATCGGCGCTGCACGCGACGTCATCCAGAACCACCTCCTCCAGCTGATGGCACTCGTGGCGATGGAGGAGCCCACGTCCTTCGACGCTGCCTCCTTGCGCATCGAGAAGCAGAAGATCCTGTCGCAGGTGTCGATTCCGCGCCGGCTCGACCTCGGAACGGCGCGGGGGCAGTACGCCGAGGGTTGGGCCGGTGGCGAGAGGGTGCTCGGTTACACGCAGGAACAGGACATCCCCGACGACTCGCACACCGAGACCTATGCCGCCATCAAGCTCGAGATCGAGTCGAGACGCTGGGCTGGTGTGCCGTTCTACCTTCGGGCCGGAAA
>DATILB010000254.1:0-5500 GCA_035477015.1 Nocardioidaceae bacterium
CGGTGCCGAGCCAGTTCATGCTGATGCTCCCCTACCTCGTGACCATCTTCGCGGTCGCCGGGCTCGTCGGCAGGTCGCGACCACCAGCTGCGGACGGCATCCCCTACATCAAGGGTTGACGGACCCGGCCAGGAGCGCCGCTTCGGCCAGCAGCCTTGCGCCCAGCGCGACACTGCGCTCGTCCACGCGGAGATCACCCTGGTGCAGGTCGTACGTCGGTCCGCCCGGGGTGCGCGTGCCGAGCCGAGCCATCGCCCCCGGCACCGTGTCGAGGTACCACGCGAAGTCCTCGCCGCCCAAGCTCTGCGCGGTCGGCACCACGTGGGTCTCACCCACGACCGTGAGTGCAGCGGCCGCGAGCAGTCGTGTCGCGGCCGGCTCGTTGACCACCGGTGGCACGCCGCGGAGATAGATCACGTCGGCGACGACGCCGTACGGTGCGACGAGCAGCTCGATCAGCTCCCGGATCAGGCCCTCGGCGTCGGCCCAGGCGACCGAGTCGAGCATGCGGACCGTGCCGGCCAGCTCGCCGGACGAGGGGATCACGTTGGTGGCGGAGCCGGAGCGCACCATCCCCCACACGACACTGGCACCGGCGCGCGGGTCGAGGCGGCGCGACAGGGCTGCGGGCAGCTGGGTCACCAGCGAGCCCAGCGCGAACGTCAGGTCCTGGGTGAGATGCGGACGGCTGGTGTGTCCACCCTTGCCGGAGAGCCTGATCGTGAGGGAGTCCGAGGCCCCCGTGAGGGGCCCTTCGCGCAGGCCGACGTAGCCGACGTCCAGGGAAGGGTCGCAGTGCAGTCCGAAGACGTGGGTCACACCCTCGAGAGCACCCTCGGCGATCATCGACAGAGCACCGCCGGGCATGACCTCCTCGGCCGGCTGGAAGAGCAGCCGGACGCGACAGGGCAGATCCTGCGCCGCAAGCGCGAGGCCCGCCCCCAGCAGGGCCACGCTGTGTACGTCGTGCCCGCAGGCGTGCGCCACGCCGTCGACCTTGCTCGCCCAGGGGTCCGGGGTGCGGTCCTCCACCGGCAGGGCGTCGAGGTCGGCACGCAACGCGATGACCGGGCCCGTCGTACCGACGTCCGCGAGCAGGCCACCCTTGGGCAGCAGCCGGACCGGCACTCCGGCCATCGCCAGCCGGTCGGCCACGAGGGCAGTCGTCCGCTCCTCCTGCCAGGACAGCTCCGGATGCGCGTGGATGTCGCGGCGGAGCTCGACGAGCTCGTCGGTGAGGTCGGTGATCGCGGCGGCCAGGGACATGACCTGTTCAGGGTATCCGCCCACCAGTCCGCTAGGCGCTCGACTCCGAACCCCCGACAGGAGGGGACGACCTGAGGAGTGAGTTATGCGTGCACAGCACAAGCGGCCTGCGATCGCGACGGGGATCGCGGTCCTGGCGGCAGCCGGACTTCTGACCTTCGCGTCCGGCGCCGTCGCCGGCCACACGAACGCCGTACTCGAGGCCGACCTGGACGGCCGGACCGAGGTGGGCCAGACACCCGCCATCGTCGGTGACCCGGACGGCCGCGGAGACGTCTATGTCTTCGGCATCGACGGTGACCCGACGACGCTCTGCTACGTGCTCACGGTCGACAAGATCGGGCCGGCCACGGCGGCACACATCCACCGGGCCGACGCCGGGGCCAACGGTCCCGTCGTGGTGAACCTTGCGGCTCCGGGCGACGGCAACTCCGCGGACTGCCTCACCGAGAGCGAGACGGGCAAGTTCGTCGGGGACCAGACGGTCGAGGAGATCCTCGAACACCCCGACCACTTCTACGTCAACGTGCACAACGCCGAGTACCCCGGCGGTGCTCTTCGCGGTCAGCTCGCTGCCGAACGCTGAGGTCAGCTCTCGTCGTACGCCGCGAGGAGCTGGTCGGCGGCGAGGCTTGCCGGCAGCTCTCCGGCCAGGACCGCTCGCCGGACCTCGTCGCGCACGCGGGCGACGCCGGGAGACCGCTTGAGGCGCTGGTCGAGCTCGTCCCTCACCAGCGCCCAGGTGAACTCCAGCTGCTGCTCGGCGCGCTTGCGGAGCAGGCCGTCCCCGCCCATCGACTCCCGGTGGGCGAGGACGCGCTCCCAGACCTTGTCGACGTCGACGGAGTTCAGACCGGAGCAGGTGAGGACGGGCGGCACCCAGCCCTTGCTGCCGCGGTAGACGAAGTGCAGAGCGCCGGCGAGCTCCTTGGCCGCCGCCCTGGCCTCCAGCTCACGGTCGCCGTCGGCCTTGTTGACCGCGATGACGTCGGCGATCTCGAGGATGCCCTTCTTGATGCCCTGCAGCTGGTCGCCGGTGCGGGCGAGCGTGAGGAACAGGAACGTGTCCACCATCCCCGCGACGGTCACCTCGGACTGGCCGACGCCCACCGTCTCGACGAGGACCACGTCGTAGCCCGCTGCCTCGAGGACGAGCATCGCCTGGGTGGTTGCCCGGGCAACGCCTCCGAGGGTGCCGGCCGACGGCGACGGTCGGATGTAGGCGTCGGGGTCGGCAGACAGCTGCGCCATCCGGGTCTTGTCCCCCAGCACCGACCCACCGGTGCGCACCGATGACGGGTCCACGGCCAGGACACCGACCCGCGAGCCACTGCCCGTGAGATGGGTGCCCAGCGCCTCGATGAAGGTCGACTTGCCCACCCCCGGTACGCCGGAGATGCCTACCCGAACCGCACCGCCCGCGTCCTCGGCGAGGATCGTGAGGAGCTCTCGCGCCGCCACACGATGGTCGGGACGAGACGACTCGACCAGCGTAATCGCGCGCGACACGTCGGCGCGGCGACCGGCGCGGACGCCCTCGACGAGAGCCGCGACGTCGACGGGCATCAGTGCGACAGCTGCTTCGACAGCTTCTCGAGCAGTCCGATGGCGGCGTCGGCGATGACCGTGCCGGGCGGGAAGACCGCGGCCGCACCCATCTCGAGCAGCGTCGGGACATCGTCCGGCGGGATGACGCCACCGACGACGACCATGATGTCCGGTCGACCGGCAGCTGCAAGCGCCTCACGAAGAGCGGGCACCAGGGTGAGGTGACCGGCTGCGAGGGAGTTCACGCCGACGATGTGGACGTCCGCGTCGATCGCCTGCTGGGCGACCTCCTCCGGCGTGGCGAACAGCGGCCCCACGTCGACGTCGAAGCCGAGGTCGGCGAACGCCGTCACGATGACCTTCTGACCGCGGTCGTGGCCGTCCTGGCCCATCTTCGCGACCAGGATGCGGGGACGACGGCCTTCGTCCTCCTCGAACTTCGCGGTCGCGTCGAGGACCTTCTGCACGGCCTCGTTGGAGGCTCCCGCTTCGGACCGGTACACACCAGAGATCGTACGGATCACGGCCTGGTGCCGGCCGTAGACCTTCTCCAACGCGTCGGAGATCTCACCGACGGTCGCCTTGGCGCGGGCGGCGTCGACAGCCAGCGCGAGCAGGTTGCCGTCCAACGACCCGTGCACGTGTCCGCTTGCGGCCGAGTTGGTCAGCGCCTCGAGCGTCCGGCGTACGTCGTCGTCGTTGCGCTCGGCGCGGAGCCGCTCGAGCTTGGCGAGCTGCTGCTTGTAGACGTCGTTGTTGTCGATCTTGAGGACGTCGAGCTTGTCCTCGTCGGCCAGCCGATAGGTGTTGACGCCGATGACCTTCTGGGTCCCGGAGTCGATCCGCGCCTGGGTGCGAGCCGCAGCCTCCTCGATGCGCATCTTCGGGATGCCTGCGTCGATGGCCTTGGCCATGCCGCCGGCCTCCTCGGCCTCCTGGATGTGCGCCCAGGCGCGCTCGGCGAGGTCTTGGGTGAGGCGCTCGATGTAGTACGAGCCGCCCCACGGGTCGATGGTCCCGGTCGTGCCCGACTCCTGCTGGAGCAGCAGCTGGGTGTTGCGCGCGATGCGCGCGGAGAAGTCGGTCGGCAGGGCGATGGCCTCGTCGAGCGCGTTGGTGTGCAGCGACTGGGTGTGCCCCTGGGTCGAGGCCATCGCCTCGATGCAGGTGCGGCCCACGTTGTTGAAGACGTCCTGCGCGGTGAGCGACCACCCCGAGGTCTGGGAGTGCGTCCGCAGCGACAGCGACTTCGCGTTCTTGGGATCGAACTGCGAGACCAGCCGAGCCCAGAGAGCCCGGGCCGCACGCATCTTGGCGATCTCCATGTAGAAGTTCATGCCGATCGCCCAGAAGAACGACAGCCGCGGCGCGAACGCGTCGATGTCCAGGCCCGCCGCGAGGCCGGCCCGGATGTACTCGACACCGTCGGCCAGCGTGTAGGCCAGCTCGAGGTCCTGCGTCGCCCCGGCCTCCTGGATGTGGTAGCCCGAGATCGAGATCGAGTTGAAGCGCGGCATCTTCGCGGCGGTGTAGCCGAAGATGTCGGAGATGATCCGCATGCTCGGCGACGGCGGGTAGATGTAGGTGTTGCGGACCATGAACTCCTTGAGGATGTCGTTCTGGATGGTCCCCGTGAGCTGTTCCGGCTTCACCCCCTGCTCCTCGGCCGCGACGATGTAGAGCGCGAGAACCGGCAGGACAGCGCCGTTCATCGTCATCGACACCGACATCTGGTCGAGCGGGATGCCGTCGAAGAGGGTACGCGCGTCGTAGATCGAGTCGATGGCGACACCGGCCATGCCGACGTCGCCGCGGACGCGCGGGTGGTCGGAGTCGTAGCCGCGGTGCGTCGCGAGGTCGAAGGCGACCGAGAGGCCCTTCTGGCCGGCCTTGAGGTTGCGCCGGTAGAAGGCGTTGGACTCCTCGGCCGTGGAGAAGCCGGCGTACTGCCGGATCGTCCACGGCTGCGTGGTGTACATCGTCGGGTAGGGCCCGCGGAGGAACGGTGCGAGACCCGGGTACGTCGCCGTCGCGTCAAGGCCGTCGAGGTCGTCGGCGGTGTAGAGCGGCTTGATCGGGATGCCCTCGGGCGACAGCCAGGGCTCGCCGCCGTTCGCGACGACCGGAGCCGGCTCGCTCTCCAGCGGCAGTCCCGCGAAGCTCTTCGGAATGGTCACTTGGTCAGCTCCTCTCGCACCCGCGTCAGGAACGCGAGCGCGTCGATGCCGACCGCGCAGCTGTCGTCGACGGGCAGGTCGCCGGGCTTCCCGGCCAGGATGACGTACGACGCACCGGCATCACGCAGGGCTGCGATCGCCTCAGTGCCCCACTCGGAGTAGGCCGCGTCGGTGCCGCAGAGGCACACCACGGGCTGCTTGTCGTACGCCGCGAGCAGCTCGTCCGCGGAGTCCGTCGCACCGGCACTGACGGTGTCGACGCCGCCGGCTGCGAACAGGTTGTGCGCGAACGTCGCACGGGCGGTGTGAGCGGCGATACTGCCCAGTGTCGCCAGGAAGACCGGCTGCGAAGGAGCCGTGTCACGCATCGCCTCGAAGTCGGCGGCATAGCGGCGTACGGCGCGCACGCCGGCCGGGTACGGCTTCCGCTCGGGAAGCACCTCGTGCAGGTTCGGGAACTCGCTGACACCGGTGATCGGCCGCTTGCGGCGGGCGATGTCGGCGCTGCG
>DATILB010000255.1:0-5804 GCA_035477015.1 Nocardioidaceae bacterium
GTCTTGCTGGCCCCCACCCGGTCCGGTCGTCGTTACGTAACCGAGGCGGGTGAGACGCAACGTGCCAACCACCCGACCCTGCGAGGAGTGCGGCGAGCCGTACGTCGCCAAGACGAAGCGCTCGAAGTACTGCGGTGCCACCTGCCGGGTGCGCGCCAACCGTCGCCCGACGAAGACCGGCGCTGCGAAGGCGAAGGCCGGCGGGACCGTCACCATGCTGCCGACTGCGGGCGGCCCGCTGGACGAAACCTCGCCGGCGAACCCGAACACCGAGGACGTCACCGGCAGCCTGGCTGACCAGGTGCGCAAGTCGCTAGGCGAGATCCACGCGCTCGACACCATCGCCGGATCACAGGCTGTGCGCGTCGCTCGGCAGATCGACCGCGGTGACGACTCCGGCTCGGCGGTCGCGACCCTGTCGAAGGAGCTCTCGCGACTCGTCGCCGAGGCGAAGGTCGAGGCCGCTCCGCGGATCCGCGACGCCGCCGACGACGTCATGGCGAAGGTCAACCAGAAACTGCTGAGCCTGGTGGCGCAGTGACCGCCGTCGTCCTCGAGCGGCCGCTGCGGCTCGCACCGTCACCGGAACGAAGGATCGACCTCACGGCGCCGGACGAGCTGGTGATGCCGCAGTTCTGGCACTGCCCGGAGTACGCCCTGACCATCGGGCCCGAGGTAGCCGACCTCAACCGGCTCTTCGGCTACGGACCGAACCCCGAGCAGTGCTTGCTGCTGGACGGCAGCTTCGGGATGGACCGCCGAGGACGGCTGACGGCCTTCGAGGTCTTCGTCCTGGCGGCCCGGCAGAACCTGAAGACCGGATTCTTCATCCAGCGGGCGATCGGCAAGGCGCTGCTGCTGAAGCGGCCCCGCCAGATCTGGACCGCCCACAAGGAGTCGGCCACCGATCAGGCCTTTGCTGAGTTCGCCCAGATGATGGAGCGCTCGGCGGAGTTCTCCAAGCGGGTGCGCCGGATGCCTGAGGGCAAGGGCTCCAAGGCGATCGAGTTCATGAACGGCTGCACGATCGTGTTCCGGCCGCGCACGGGCAAGGCGGGGCAGTCGATGTCGGCTGACGACGTCGACATGGACGAGTACTTCGCCGTCGAGCCGAAGCATGAGGGCTCGTTGCTCCCGACGCTGTCGACGCGGCCCAACGCCCAGGTGGGCGGGGCCAGTTCGGCGCCACACAAGGGCAGTGACACCCAGCGCACCCTGATGGGACGCGGGCGGGCAGCGGCAGAGGGCCGGTCCGAGGAGCCGCGGCTCCTGTACAGCGAGTGGTCACCGATCCGGCAGCTCGGAAAGAAACTCGACGGCTCACCTCGATACGGACCGCCTCCGTGCCAGACCAGGGGCTGTGACCACGCGTTCGGCGTCGTCGGATGCATCGCTGACGACCGCGAGGTCATCAAGCTGGCCAACCCGAGCGTCGGACGGTCGTCCCAGCCGTCGATCAGCTGGGACTACATCGCAGATGAGCGACGCAAACTGCAGGGCGACGCCATCAACGAGTACTTCAAGGAGCGGCTGAGCGTCGGCGTCGAGGATGCTGAGGCCTCGTTCCAGACGATCTTCGGCCCGGCCTCGCTGTGGACCGACGGCCGCCGCGAGTTCGTCGCCGAGGGCATCGGCGCGATCGGCGTAGCCATGTCAGCCGACCGTGCCTGGATCGGGCTGACAGGCGCCTCGCTGATCGAGGTCGTCGACGAAGAGGACCCCGAAGCAGAGCCGATCGACCTGATCCTGGTCGCCCCGATCCTGCACACCACCGACACCGCCGCGGCGATCGCCGAGGCCAAGCGGATCCAGGAGAAGCACGACTGCATCGTCGCCCTCGACGAGGGCGGGCCGGCCTCGACGCTGCTCGAGGACTTCGAGGACGAGGACGTCGCGGTCGAGACGCTCACGCTGAAGCAGTACGCCAAGGCGTCGGGCGACTTCCTCGACGGCGTCACCAAGCCCCCGCGCAAGGTCGTCTACCTGGCCAACGCCGAGCTCGATGCCCAGGTCGGTGTCGCCGACTGGAAGTGGGTCGGTGACCACCGTGTCATCGGTCGCCGGGACGGCCAGGAGGCCGTCGACACGACGCTCTTGGAGGGCGCCGTCATCGCAGCAGACCAGGCCGCCAACGGCGGCATTTTCAACATCGCCTGATCGGAGGCCCCATGAGCACCACGAACAGTGTGCCGAAGATCGCTCCCCTGGCGGAGCTGCTCGGCGGCCTCATCGTCGTCCTCGGCGCCGGCTTCATCGTCGCGGCGGCCGCGTTCGTCTCGGACGCCCTGGCGTGCCTCGCGGCCGGCGTCTTCCTGATCATCGGCGGCATCGTCGCGATCTACGTGGCCTCCCTGCTCGACCGCAAGCCTGAGAAGGCGCGTACGCCGTGACTGTCTTCGGGAGCGTGCGCAGCGCACGCAACGCCATCGCCGCGGAGAACCCGCAGGTCCCGTTGACCGACACGACGCTGCTCGAGATGCTCGGCATGGAGAAGACGTTCAGCGGCAAGGACGTCAACGAGATCAGCGCGCTCGGCCTCCCGGCCGTGTGGCGGGCCATGCAGGTCAGTTGCAACGTGCCAGCAGCGCTGCCGCTCCATCCCTACCGTGAGGTCGAGACCTCCCGGGTCAAGGCCGTCGGCCATGCCGCGAAGCTCCTCGACGACCCGCACCCGGACATGACGCCGTTCGAGCTCTGGCAGACGGCGTACTTCCACAAGCGTGGGTGGGGCAACGCCTACCTCCGCAAGCTGCGGAACCCCCTGGGACAGATCGCGGAGTTGTGGCCGATCTACCCCAACCGGGTCAAGGTCGGACGCGAGACCGAAGGCGGGCGGAAGATCTACTCGATCGATGGCGGCCGAGAGGTTCTCTCCGACAACGAGATCCTGCACCTGCCCGGTCTCGGGTACGACGGTATCTGCGGGGTCTCCCCCATCCGCGCCGCTCGCGAGTCGATCGGCATGGGCCTGGCCGCCCAGGAGTACGGCGCTAGGCTCTTCGGCTCCGGGGCGCTGGCCACCGGTGTCCTGCAGACCGAGCAGCGCCTCACCCAGCGCCAGGCCGACCAACTCGCCAAGCGCTGGAAGGACAAGCGCACCGGGCTGGACTCCGCGCACAGCACGGTCGTTCTGGACAAGGGCGCCACCTTCTCGCAACTGTCGATCAATCCCGACGACGCGCAGTTCCTCGAGTCACGCCGCTTCCAGGTCGTCGAGGTGTGCCGCTGGTTCGGGATCCCGCCGTTCCTGATGTTCGAGACCGAGAAGTCGACGAGCTGGGGCACAGGGCTGGAGCAGCAGGCACTGGGCTGGGTGAAGTTCGACCTCGGCCCGGAGCTGATCGCCATGGAGCAGCGGATCACCAAGCACGTGCTGAAGCCCACGCCTGTCTACGCGAAGTACGCCCTCGAGGGTCTGCTGCGCGGCGACTCCAAGGCCCGTGCTGCGTTCTACAAGTCCATGTGGGAGATCGGCGCGTTCTCCACCAACGACATCCTCGCGCTCGAGGAACGAGCACCGGTTGAGGGCGGCGACGTCCGTTACCGCCCGCTCAACTTCGGCGAGCTCGGAACGACCGACACCGGGTCGACCAACGACGCGGGCTCCTCCGACCAGCCGGCGAACCAGTTCCCGGGCGCAGCCGACGCCCCCGTCCCCTCCCTCAGGAGTGCCTGATGCGCAACATCCCTGGTCTCATCCCGCTGCTCGACCGCGCCGCGGCCCGCGCCGAACAAGGCCCGCAGTACCGCTTCCACGGCCGACGCTCCCCGAAGGCCCGTACCAGGACCCCGATCCTCGGCGCGACGCCGAGCTCGGCGGTCAAGGACGGTGTCGCCAAGCTTCGCCTCTACGAGCCCATCGACTCCTGGGGTGGCTACTGGGGCGTCTCGGCCCTGGAGTTCCTCGAGGTCCTCGACGAGCTCGACGACTCGGTCGAGGAGATCCGGCTGCACATCAACTCGCCGGGGGGCGAGGTCTGGGAGGCACTCGCCATCCTCAACGGTCTGCGCGACTTCGACGCCAAGGTGGTCGCGCAGGTCGACGGCATCGCCGCCTCCTGCGCGTCTTTCATCGCCTGCGCGGCCGACGAGACCGTCATGGCGCCGAACACCCAGCTGATGATTCACGACGCCTGGGGAATGTGCATCGGCAACGCCGGCGACATGCACAGCACCGGCGATCTGCTCGACAAGGTCAGCGACAACATCGCCTCGATCTACGCCGACAAGTCGGGCGAGAACACCGAGCACTGGCGGGCGATCATGCTCGACGAGGGCTGGTACTCCGCTCAGGAGGCCGTCGACGCCGGGCTTGCCGACAAGGTCTCGGGCGAGGAGAAGGACGAGGACGGCGACCCCGCCGACGCCTTCGACCTCAAGGGACTCGGCCTGAAGTACGCCGGCCGCGCCGAGGCGCCTGCGCCCGATGCCCGTGCCGACGACTCCAAGGCGCCGGCTCCCGACGCGGTCGACCGACAGGCCCGCTTCCAGGCGCTGCGCCAGTCGCGCCACGACAAGCGCGCCAGCTGACCCACCCCCACCGACAACTCCCGGCCAGCACAGGGCTGACGGGGGTCGACCCGCCGCGTCCGCGTGCGGGCAATCCGCAACGCGGAAGAGAGGAAGCCCACCATGGCAACGAGCAAGCAGCTGCGCGAGCAGCGGGCCAGCATCTGGGAGCAGATGAAGGAGGTCATGGCCTCTCCGGCCGGCGAGAACGGCGCGCTGTCCGGCGAGCAGGAGCAGAAGTACGACCGCCTCGAGACGGCGTACGACAAGCTCGACACCGACATCGAGCGCCAGGAGCGCTTCGAGGCGGCCGACGTGGCCAACTCCAAGGTCGACCGGTCCGGCGTCATGCCGCCGGCCGACTCCAACGACCTCGGTGACGAGCCGGAGAAGGGCTACACCGAGGCCTTCGCGCGCTGGATGCGCAACGGCGTCGGCGGCCTGGACCGCGACGACCAGAAGGTGCTGCAGGCCGGCTTCGTCAAGGACGACGCCATCCGCAACGCCCAGGGTGTCGGCACCGGCGCTGCCGGTGGGTACACCGTCCCGCCGGCGTTCCGGGCCAAGATCATCGAGCAGATCAACTACGTGGCGGCCATGCGGCAGCTCGCCGAGGTGATCTCGACCGAGACCGGTGCGGACCTGCCGTGGCCGACGGTCGACGACACCGCCAACGAGGGTGCGATCCTCGCGGAGAACACCCAGGCGACCGAGCAGGACGTCGTCTTCGGCACGAACAACATCGGGGCGTACATGTACACCTCGAAGATCGTTCGCGCCTCGCTGCAGCTGCTCAACGACAACGCCTTCGACTTCGAGCGCTGGCTTGCCGGCGCGCTGGGTCGGCGCATCGGTCGGGTGCAGAACCGGCACTTCACCGTGGGCACCGGCGTCGGTCAGCCCGACGGCATCATCACCTCCGCAGCGGTGGGCGTCACTGCTGCCGCCGCGGCCGCCGTGACCTACGACGAGCTGGTCGACCTCAGCGAGTCGATCGACCAGACGTACCTCGACGGCGACGAGGTGGGCTGGATGTTCAACCAGACCACGCGGAAGCTGTTCCGCAAGCTCAAGGACGGCAACCAGCGCCCGATCTGGGAGCCCTCGATGCAGGCGGGCACGCCGGGTCTGCTGCTCGGGTACCCGACGCGGATCAACAACTACGTGCCGGCCCCCGCGGCCAGCGCGAAGTCGATCCTCTTCGGCAACGTGCGCGAGGCCTACCTGGTGCGCGACGTGCAGGAGTTCGCCCTCCTGCGCCTCTCCGAGCGCTACGCCGACTTCCTCCAGGTCGG
>DATILB010000256.1:0-2675 GCA_035477015.1 Nocardioidaceae bacterium
GAGCGCCACAGGGCGACCGCGAGCAGGAGCAGCCCGCACACGGTGCCGAGGAGCCCGATCGCCATGAACACGACCAGGGGGCTGGACTCGAGCCCGGTCAGCAGATCGGCGTGTACGGCGTGGTTGGCGCTGTCCTGGGCCATCTCGAGCTGAGTCATCGCCACGCCGCCGTACACGCTGTGCCCGAAGGCCCCGACAACGGCGAACGCGACGCCGATGCCACCGAGGACCGGCTTGCGCGGGATCACCAGACCGCCGATCGCCAGAGCTGCGATGGCGAACGGCAGCTGCGCGAACACGAAGGTCAACGCGGAGATCAGACTCGCGGTGGGGTGTTCCTCGATCGTGCGAAGGAGCGCGTCGAAACCATCCGGCCAGTCCGGCATGGTGAGGAGGGAGATGCCGGACAGCAGCGCAGTTGTGACGAGACTGCCGGCCGCGATCTCACGGTGGAGTCTGGGTTGGGTGTTCATGGGAAGCCTCCTGGTGGGGTGTGTGGCTTCCGACGGTAGGAACGAAGAGTCGTCGACGACATCGGCCTGACGTCGCCGGCCGATCAACCTGGGTCGCGACCGTTGTCATCCTGGGAGGACAGCGCGCACCGGGCCGGGGTCCCTATCGTGGGGACGTGCGCGACATTCGGTGGAACGGTCTGGTCGACGGCGCCCTTGCCGGCGTCGTCGGTGCGCTCGGCCTGGCCGAGGTCTGGGTGCCCTTCCCGTCTGTCATGGGGGAGGGGTCACGCGTCCTCAGCAGCGCTGTCGTGGTGGCTCTCGCCTGCCTACTTGCGTTCCGCCGCCGCTGGCCGCTGCCGATCGCGGTCGGCGTACTCGCTGTCTGGCCAGTGGTGTTCGCGATCAGCCCGGTGCTGGTGCTCTTCTTCGGCCAGTTGGTGCCGATGACGGTCGCGGTGTTCTCGGTGGCGAGGCACGCCCCGGACCGGCAACGTTGGTACGGCGCCGCGGCAGCAGCGGCCTCACTCCTCTCCATGCACCTGCTCGTTGAGGTACTTCAGGACCCCAGCGAGATCGCCTTCCACTGGGGCGTTTTCCTGATCGCCTTCGCCTTCGGTTCCGGCCTGCGTCGGTCGGAGCAACGGGCGATCGACTCGACCCGCCGAGCAGTCGAGGCGGAGCTGTCGGTACGCGCGAGCGCACTGGCGGCCGTTGCCGAGGAACGGGCCCGCATCGCGCGCGAGTTGCACGACGTGGTGGCGCACGCGCTCTCGGTGATGGTGGTGCAGGCCGGAGCCGCCGAGCAGGTGGTCGATGACGATCCGGCGTATGTGCGGGCGGCGCTCGACCGCATCCGCCGCACTGGCACGAGCACCCTGGCCGAGATGCGTCGGCTGGTGACGATGCTGCGCGAGGACGACGCGCCCGGCGCCCTGGCGCCGCAGCCGAGCATCGCCGAGCTCGGCGAACTGATTGATGACGCGCGACGCTCCGGCCTGGACGTGACGCTGTCCGTTGAGGGTGAGCCGCGTCCGCTACCTGCCGGCCTCGACCTGGCGGCGTACCGGATTGTCCAGGAGGCGCTGACGAACGTTCGCCGTCACGCAGGGGCGAGCCGGGCCGACGTCCAGCTCACCTACCGGTCGCAGAGTCTGGAGATCGAGGTCACCGACGACGGACGGGGCGAGACAGCCGCGGTTGCGTCCGAGTCCGGTCACGGATTGATCGGGATGAGAGAGCGCGCCGGCCTGTATGGCGGGACGGTGCTCGCGGCCCCGGGGACGGAAGGCGGGTTCGTGGTTCACGCCACCCTGCCGGCGGCATCGTGACCAGCGTCCTCGTCGTCGACGACCAGGAACTGGTCCGAACCGGCTTCGCCTTGATCCTCGAGAAGGCCGGGCTCGAGGTCGTCGGCATGGCCGGCGACGGGCTGGAGGCCGTCGACCTCGCGCGAGCCACGGAACCGGACGTCGTCCTCATGGACATCCGGATGCCCCGCCTGGACGGGATCGAGGCCACCCGTCGGGTAGTGGCCGACCGGCCCGACACCCGAGTCGTGGCATTGACGACGTTCGACCTCGACGAGTACGTCTACGCGGCCATCAACGCCGGCGCGAGCGGGTTCCTGCTCAAGGACGTCGCACCGGCCGACCTGGTGTACGCCGTGCGCCTCGTGGCACGTGGTGAGAGCATTCTGGCTCCCGCGCTGACCCGCCGGCTTCTTGAGCGTTTCGCCCGGGTGCCCGCCGACGACCCACGTGCGGCCCGGTTGACCGAGCGGGAGCGGTCGGTCCTGGTCCAGGTCGCCCACGGACAAGCCAATGCCGACATCGCGCGCGAGCTCTTCCTGAGCGAGGCGACCATCAAGACGTACGTGTCGCGGCTCCTCAGCAAGCTCGACCTCCGAGATCGGGTCCAGCTCGCCGTGTTCGCCTACGAGTCCGGTTTGGTGCGGGCAGGAGACACCCGGGGCCAGTGAGTGCGCCCCCTCACGTACTGAAGCGCCCCAGGTCGGATGCCGCATCTTTGTGGGCGACGCGACGCACCCTTCTGCTGCGATCGAGGTGACCAGCGGCGCAGGCATTTCTGTCGGAGGCGCCCCGTAGCGTGATGCCCATGTTCGACACGGTGACCCACGATCTCGACAGCCGCGAGTTGGCTGCCGATGCGATCGTCACGCACCGTCACGAGTTACTCAGGGTTGGTGGCGAGCGTTTGGCG
>DATILB010000257.1:0-4620 GCA_035477015.1 Nocardioidaceae bacterium
TGCCGTCGCCCACGTCAACCTGGTTCGGAGGCGTGATCGGGAAGGGCTTGGGCTTCTTGCCGCGACGGCGGTACGAGTCGACGAGGGTCAGGATGACCGCGACGAGGACCTGCAGCCCGAAGATGCGCAGGAGGGTACGCCGCAGCGCATGACGGAGGCGGGTCCGCGCAGGCAGCGTGCTCACGCAGGCAATCTATCGAGTCGACCACAGCCCGCGTCGCCGGATGTCACCGGATACCGCAGCGATCTTGTCGGTAGTCGCGTCTAGGCTCGAACGCATGAGGCCCGTGACCGATCTCGTCCGCCGGATCGCCCCGTTCCAGGTGATCTCGGACTACACGCCGTCGGGTGACCAGCCGACGGCGATCAAGGACATCACCGAGCGCATCGGCGGCGGCGAGCAGGACATCGTGCTGCTCGGCGCCACCGGCACAGGCAAGACGGCCACCGTGGCCTGGGCGGTGGAGCAGCTGCAGCGTCCGACCCTGGTCATGCAGCCCAACAAGACGCTGGCCGCGCAGTTCGCCAACGAGCTGCGTCAGCTGCTGCCCAACAACGCCATCGAGTACTTCGTCTCGTACTACGACTACTACCAACCCGAGGCGTACATCCCGCAGACCGACACCTACATCGAGAAGGACTCGTCGATCAACGACGAGGTCGAGCGGCTGCGCCACTCGGCGACCAACTCGCTGCTCACGCGTCGCGACGTCGTGGTGGTCGCGTCGGTGTCGTGCATCTATGGCCTCGGCACACCGCAGGAGTACGTCGACCGGATGATCCGGCTGCGGGTCGGCGGGGAGCACGACCGGGATCAGCTGCTGCGCAGGCTCGTCGAGATCCAGTACACCCGCAACGACCTCTCCTTCACCCGGGGCACGTTCCGGGTCCGCGGCGACACCCTCGAGGTCTTCCCCGTGTACGAGGAGCACGCGGTGCGCATCGAGTTCTTCGGCGACGTGGTCGAGCGGCTGATGACGCTCCACCCGGTCACGGGCGAGGTCGTCACCGAGGACGAAGAGCTCTACATCTTCCCCGCGACCCACTACGTCGCCGGTCCCGAGCGGATGGAGCGGGCCATCGGTGGCATCGAGGCCGAGCTCGAGGAGCAGCTCGCGCTCTTCGAGCGCCAGGGCAAGATGCTGGAGGCTCAACGGCTCCGGATGCGTACGTCGTACGACATCGAGATGATGCGCCAGGTCGGCAGCTGCTCCGGGATCGAGAACTACTCGATGCACATCGACGGCCGCAGCCGGGGCTCGGCGCCGAACTGCCTTCTCGACTACTTTCCCGAGGACTTCCTCCTGGTCGTCGACGAGTCGCACGTCACCGTGCCGCAGATCGGCGGGATGTACGAAGGCGACATGTCGCGCAAGCGGAACCTCGTCGACCACGGGTTCCGGCTGCCCAGCGCCATGGACAACCGGCCACTCCGCTGGGAGGAGTTCCTCGACCGGATCGGCCAGACCATCTACCTGTCGGCGACGCCGGGTCCCTACGAGCTGGACAAGATCGGGGGCGTGCAGCACTCCGTCGAGCAGATCATCCGGCCGACCGGGCTGGTCGACCCCGAGGTCATAGTGAGGCAGACCAAGGGCCAGATCGACGACCTCATCCACGAGATCCGGCTGCGGACAGAGCGGGACGAGCGCGTTCTGGTGACCACCCTGACCAAGAAGATGTCCGAGGACCTCACCGACTACCTCCTCGAAGCCGGCATCCGCACCCAGTACCTCCACTCCGAGGTCGACACGCTCCGCCGGATCGAGCTGTTGCGCGAGCTCCGGATGGGTGTCTTCGACGTGCTGGTCGGCATCAACCTCCTCCGTGAGGGCCTGGACCTCCCCGAGGTGTCGCTTGTGGCGATCCTCGACGCCGACAAGGAGGGTTTCCTCCGCTCCGACAAGTCGCTGATCCAGACGATCGGCCGGGCCGCCCGCAACGTCTCCGGCCAGGTGGTGATGTACGCCGACAAGGTCACGCCCTCGATGGAGTCCGCCATCGATGAGACGAACCGCCGCCGTGCGAAGCAGGTGGCCTACAACGAGGCCAACGGTGTCGACCCCCAGCCGCTGCGCAAGAAGATTGCGGACATCACCGAGATGCTGGCGCGCGAGGACGAGTCGACCGAGGCTCTGCTCAACACCTGGCAGAAGTCCGGACCCAAGAAGTCGCCCACGCCACGCCTGCGCTCCACAGACTCGATGCCCGACCTGTCCGGGTTGCCCAGCGCCGACCTGGCCGACCTGGTCCAGCAGCTCACCGAGCAGATGCATCACGCTGCGGCGGAGCTGCAGTTCGAGGTCGCTGCCCGGCTGCGCGACGAGATCCGAGAGCTCAAGCGGGAGCTGCGCCAGATGATGGAGGCCGGCGTCCGGTGAGCATGGTGAAGCAGGTCCAGATCACCTTCGACTGCGGCGACCCCGCGGGGCTGAGCGCCTTCTGGCGCGACGTGCTCGGGTACTCCGACGAGGACCCGCCGCCTCCGTTCCAGAGCTGGGGCGAGGCGCTGGACGCCTGGGGCATTCCCGAGGAGAACCGCAACGACTACTCCGCCGTGAGCGACCCCGCGAAGGTCGGTCCGCGGCTGTTCTTCCAGAAGGTGCCGGAGGGCAAGGTGGCGAAGAACCGAGTCCACCTCGACGTGCGTGCTGCCCCCGGCAAGCAGGGGGACGAGCGGATGGCCGTGCTCGAGGCCGAGGCCGAGCGCCTGGTCGCGCTGGGAGCCACCCGCGTGCAGCGTCACGAGCCAGGTGGCGTGGGTGCCGGGCACCTCATCATGCAGGACCCCGAGGGCAACGAGTTCTGCCTGGACTGACGGTCAGGGCTTCGTGCGGAACCTCAGGGCGGGCCGAGCAGCTTCGGGCCGCGTGCGATGGCATGGGTCAAGACCGCGCTACCGACGAGGCGCACGCCGTCGGTCGTCATCCCGCGGAACGCGTACCGACCTTCGGGCCACCGGTGCAAGAGCCTGCGCAGCGGAACCTCGCTGAACGGCGGTTCGGCACTCTCCAAGAAGAGCTCGGTCCCGCCCTGACGAGCCATTCGACCCTTGGTCTCGGAGGTGTAGATCCGTCGACCGCTCGGGTCGTAGAGCGACATCCGGAGCCAGTCGTCAGCGTCAAAGAAGACCTGGACGCCTCCGTCCTTGTCGGTGGCGTTCATCTCGAACTTGATTCGCGCGTCCTTGACCCGGATGACGGGGCTGGTCTCCCACGATGTGGTGTTGAGGGGAGCGGCTGGGGTCGGCATCGCCAAGGCGGCGGTCAATAAGAGGGGAAATGCGTAAGTCGGCTTCATGGTTCATCCTTCCGAGACGAATCAACCTGATGTGCGGCCGCACTGTGCCTGAAACCCTAGGTTCGAGGCGCTGAAGCAGACCTGAACCGCTCAGTTACACTTGGCCCGCCAAGGAGGGGAGTATTCCCCCGCAGCGGTGTCGTCATCACGGGTGCCTCGCACCCCGGTGCCGCTGGTTCAGGACTACCTGAGCGGAAGAGACCTCCGGACACCGTCCCGCGTGCGCGCTACGGCGTGACCTCGATAGTTCCGGAGGAACCTGTATATGGATGTCCAGCCCTGGGTCTGGTGGCTCACGATCGGCGTCTCGGTGGCCGTGCTGCTCTTCGACGTGGTCATCATCGGCCGTCGGCCACACGAGCCCAGCCGGCGCGAGGTGACCATCGCGCTCAGCGTGTACATCGGCGCCTCGATCCTCTTCGGCGTCGGCGTCTGGGCCACGGCCGGCCAGCGGTACGGCACCGAGTTCTTCGCCGGCTGGCTGACGGAGTACTCCCTCTCGGTCGACAACCTGTTCATCTTCATCATCATCATGAGCCGGTTCGGGGTGCCTCGGCAGTTCCAGCAGTCCGCCCTGCTCATCGGCATCGTGCTCGCCCTCATCTTCCGAGGCATCTTCATCGGTGCCGGCGCCGCCGCCATCGAGCAGTTCAGCTGGGTCTTCTACCTGTTCGGCGCGTTCCTGATCTGGACCGGGGCGAAGCTCGCCAAGGAAGGCCCCGAAGACGAGGACCAGTACGAAGAGGGCCGGCTCACCCGTTGGGTGCGCACGACGCTGCCGCACACCGACGACTGGCGTGGGGTGCGGCTCTGGGTGCGGGAGAACCACAAGTTCCTCCTCACCCCGATGTTCATCGTCATGGTCGCGCTCGGCACGACCGACCTGTTGTTCGCGCTCGACTCGATCCCGGCCATCTACGGCCTCACGAGTGAGCCCTACCTGGTCCTGACCGCGAACATCTTCGCCTTGATGGGGCTCCGCCAGCTGTACTTCCTCATCGGAGGCCTCCTCGAGCGACTGGTGTACCTGTCCTACGGGCTCGCTTTCCTGCTGAGCTTCATCGGCGTCAAGCTCGTCCTGCACGCGATGCACGAGAACGAGCTGCCCTTCATCAACGGTGGTCACCACGTCGAGTGAGCCCCCGAGATCCCCATCCTGTGGTCCCTCGGGGTCATCGTCGCGACGTTGGTCGTGACTACGGTCGTCAGCCTGCTCGCCTCCCGAGGGGACACGGCCGAGGAGCTGGACGAGAAGACCGGACCCCGGGACCTCTCGAACGACCGCGACCTCTGAGTAACATATGCAGGTCAACTGACCTG
>DATILB010000258.1:0-8246 GCA_035477015.1 Nocardioidaceae bacterium
GACATCGCTCACCTCCTGTGGATACAGGAGTGTATCGGATACAGAAATGTATTGAAAGCCGGTCACGCCTCGATGATCACGTTGGTCGCCTTCACAACCGCAGTGGCGGTACTGCCCACCTCGAGCCCCATCTCGTCGACGGCCTCGCGGCTCAGCAACGACACGATGCGGTAGTCGCCGCAGGCCAGCTCGACCTGGGCCATCACCTTGTCCTTCACGATGCTGACGACGATGCCTTCCAGCCGGTTGCGGGCGCTCGAGCCCTTCGGCGGTGCCTGAAGTCCTGCCATCAAGGTGGCGAGCTTGGCAGCCGGGAGTACGCGTTGGTTCTTCACCCGCTCGAAGACAACACGTCCATCGGTCTCCCATCGCCGCAACGTGTCCACACTGACTCCGACCGCTTTCGCGACCTCACCGATCCGCAGGTACTCCGCCATGTCTGGATCCTTTCAGCCCGCCGGATGGATCTGGATCTCGCTCGCCTTGACCGTGACCCAGAGCTCTCGACCGTGCTCCAGGCCGAGACTGACGACCGACTCCGGGGTGACGTCGGCAAGGACGCCACCGGCAGCGTCGAGGTGCACACGTACGACCTCCCCGTGCGGAGCGACGGAGAGCACACGCCCGCGCCAGCGGTTGCGCGCGCTCCCGGTCGGCTCGTCAGCCGTGATGGTCACCGCGGACGGACGGAAGCAGGCGAGCACGTCACCGTCGTACGGCGTGACCGAGACCAGCGACTCGCTGCCGACTCGGACGTGGGTCCCGGTGGAGCTGCCACGCAGCACGTTCAACCCGACCAGCCTCGCCACGTGCTCGGTCCGAGGCGCAGCCGCGACCTCAGCCGGCGTGCCCTGCTGGGCGACCTTGCCGTCCTCGAGCACGACGACCTTCGTGGCCATCGTCTGTACGTCGACGGCATCGTGCGTCACGAGCAGGCTGATGCCGCCGTACTCGCGTAGGTGCCGCGCCAGGTCGACGCGCAGCTCCATCGCGACACGCACGTCGAGTGCCGCCATGGGTTCGTCGAGGAGGAGCAGCACCGGGTCGCTGGCGAGCGCGCGGGCCAACGCCACCTTCTGAGCCTGACCTCCGGAGAGCTCGGCTGGTTTCCGATCGGCGAAGTCGATGAGGCCGATCCGCGCCAACCACTCGTCAGCAGCAGCGAGAGCAGTCGTGCGGCCCGCGCCCCTGCTCCTCGGCCCGAACGCCACGTTGTGCCGGGCGCTGAGGTGCGGGAACAACAGGATGTCTTGGAAGACCATCCCGATCCGGCGCTCCTGAACGGTGACCCGGTGGTCCCAGGTCTCGCCCGCGCAGCGCACCAGCCCTTCGGACAACGGGACCAGCCCGGCGATCGCACGCAGCAACGTGGTCTTGCCGGAGCCGTTCGGGCCGACCACAGCGACGACATCGCCGGGTGCGGCGTCGATCGCGACGTCGACGACATGCGCCGGCCGGCGTACGACGACGTGTGCCTCGAGGCTCATCGACTCACCCCCTGCCCGATCCAGCGCTCGCGCAGCAAGGCGAGGATGACGAGCGAGATGACGAGCATGACCAGAGACAGCGCGTACGCCGCCTGGGGATCCCGCTGCAGCTCGACGTACGTGAGCAAGGGCATGGTCTGGGTGGAGCCCGGGTAGTTGCCGGCGAAGGTGATCGTGGCGCCGAACTCGCCGAGCGAGCGGGCGAAGCCGAGGATCATCCCGGCCGTGATGCCGGGCAGTGTCATCGGCACGGTGACCCGGGTGAACGTGTGCCAGCGGCTCGCACCCAGCACGGCCGCGACCACGTCGTACTCCTGGGCGGACGCGCGCAGCGACCCCTCGACGCTGATGACGAAGAACGGCAGGGCGACGAAGGTGTGCGCCAGCACGACTGCCAAGGTCGTGAAGGGGAGGGTGATGTCGAACCAGTCGTAGAGCGGGCCGCCCACCACACCCTTGCGCCCGAACGCGGCGAGCAGCGCGACACCTGCGACGACCGGCGGCAGGACGAGTGGCACGGTGACCAGCGCGCGCAGCAACGACCGGCCTCGGAACTCGACGCGGCCGAGCACCCACGCCAGCGGGAGCCCGAAGACGAGGCAGAGCAGGATGGCCGCGCCCGATGTCAGCAGTGACAGGACGAGCGCGTCACGGGCGTCAGGCTCGGTGATGATGCGGGGCAACGACTGCCACGGCGACCGCGCGATGAGACCCACCAGCGGGATGACCAGGAACAGCACCGCCAGGCCAGCGAGCACGAGTAGGCGGAGCGGAGGCCGCCCCACCGCGGCCGTCATGGGGCCTCGACGAAGCCCGCGTCACGAAGTACGGCCTGGCCCTCGGCGCTCAGCACCAGGTCCACGAACGCCTGCGCGAGCGCGGCGTCCTCGCTCTGCTTCACGACGGCGACGGCGTAGCCGGTCACCTGGTCAGCAGCCCCCGGGATCTCCACGACGATGACGTCCGCCCCCGCGGCCTTGCCGTCCGTGACGTAGACGATGCCGGCGTCGACCTCACCCGCGGTGACCTTCTCGAGGACGGCCTTCACGTTGTCCTCGAAGGACGCCGGCTCGGCCTTGATCTCGTTCGACTCGAGCAGAGCGGCACCGATCTTGCCGCAAGGCGCGGTGTCGACGCAGACGACGTAGGTGACGCCCTTCTTGTCGAGGTCCGCGAACGACGTGATGCCGGCCGGGTTACCGGCGGGGGTCACGAGCACTGCCGTGTTGCCCGCGAAGGTGTCCGACGAGTCGGCGTCGCCGGCATCCAGCACCCGTTGCATGGTGTCGAGGTCGGCCGTCGCCAGCACGTCCGCAGGTGCCCCCTCCGACACCTGCGTCGCCAGCGTCGAGCTGCTGTCGTAGACGCCCTCGACGTCGACCCCTTCGTGCTCGGCCTCGAACATCGCGGCGAGCTCGTCGAAAGAACCGGTCAGCGAAGCTGCAGCCAGGACGTTCAGCGTCTGGGTGTCGGCACCGGAGGGCGAGTCGTCGCCGCACGAGACGAGGACGAGCAGGGGCAGGGTCGCGAGGATGGCCAGGCGCATGGCGTTACCCTATACCTAGGTATTTCCTAGATGCAGCCTGGTCGCAACGTCCGAGTGCGACGATGGAGCGGTGACAGAGGGCATGCGTGCGGAGGTCGCCGAGTCCTGGCACCGGTCGGCAGCGGCTGGAGTCCAGGTCGACGCCGTTGACGCGCCGATCACGCTGAGCGAGGACATCCTTCGCGACTACCGCGAGGCCCATCCGCTGGCCCAGGTCTTCCCGCTCCTCGACGACGTCCTCGGTCAAGCCGCACGCGACTGCGACACGATCATGGCCGTCTCGGACGCGTCCGGGCAGCTGCTCTGGGTGTGCGGCAACCCGAGCGTGCTGCGAGCGGCCGAGTCGATCGGCTTCGTCGAGGGCTCGAACTGGGATGAGCGGATGGCGGGCACGAACGCACCCGGCATGGCCATCGCAACCGACCGCACGGCGACGGTGATCGGCGCCGAGCACTTCCGCCGGTCCGTGCAGCGCTGGAGCTGCGCGGCGACACCGATCCACGATCCCGCATCTACCTCGCTGCTCGGCGTCCTCGACATCACCGGTGGCGAGTCGATCGTGAAGCCGGAGACCGTCGCCATGGTGCGCGCTGCCGCCCGCATGGCGGAGGCCGAGATCGCACGCGCCCTGCTGACGCGTCGTGAGCCGGAGTACGCCGAGCAGCCCAACGGCTTGCACGTCTCCATCGAGTCGCTGGGCCGGGCCGAGTCGCTGGTGACCGTGCGCGACGGCAGCTCACGCCCTCGCACGATCCGACTCAGTCCGCGACACAGCGAGATCCTGCTGCTGCTCGCTTCCGCACCGCGCGGCCTGTCCGGCGACGAGCTCGCCGTACTCCTCTACGAGGACGACGGCGGCGAGTCGACGTTGCGCGCCGAGCTCAACCGGCTGCGCCATCTGTTCGGCTCCGACCTGCTCGCCTCGCGTCCCTATCGGCTCGCTGCGACCGTCACTGGCGACTGGCTCGCGGTCGAGGCTCTTCTTGTCGCGGGTGACGTTGCGGGTGCTAGTCGTGCCTACAGGGGTCCCCTGCTCCCCCGGTCCCAGGCGCCCGGCGTCGTACGACTTCGTGATGAGGTGTCCGGGTCGCTGCGCCAGGCGATCCTGCGCGCAGGCAGCCCCGACCTGATGTCCACGTGGACCCGGTCGTCGTGGGGCGACGAGGACTACGAGATGTGGCTCGCCCAGCGCGCGGCCATCGGTCCGACGTCTCCTTTGCTGCCGCTCATCGACGGGCAGATCGCACGGCTCGACCGGGAGCTCGGCATCTAGCGAGCCTCCACACGGCCGACGACGGTGTCCTGTCGCGTTGCGTCGTTCATCGACGTACCTCGGACGACCACGCGCAACGTGGCGCCTTCTGCCACCTTCGACGTGCGTCTGACAACGACCTTCAGGAGCACACTCTGACCCGGTGCCAGGACTGGCGACTTCCAGGTGCCTGCGACGACCGCACGGGTGACGCCGTTGGCTCCGATGGCGTAGGAGACGGCGAACCCCTTGGCCGAGGCGGTGCCCTTCACCTTCACCCGACCGGCGACATTCCCGTCGTTCTCCACTCGCACCCAACCGGTGACCGTCGACCCGGTCCTGGCGAGCGGGAGGTTCACGGACTGACCGGCGCCGTACTGGTTGCCACCAACCCAAGGCCCGCTGCCTTTCCGAAGCGACAGGTCTGGGCGGTAGACCTTGGCGATCACCGTGTAGGGAACATCCTCGGTCGCAGCATTGCCGGCGTTGTCGGTGGCCATACAGGTCACGGAGAAGCTTCCGACCGCGCTAGAGACCACGGGGTCGCATCCCGAGGACGCCACGCCGGAGGTCGCATCAGTCGCGTGCGCGGCCGCCGACGCAACCTCTCCCTGGACCAGCACCGACTTGGTGATGGTCGGCGCGAGCTCGGGTGCTGTTCCGTCGATCTTGACCGTCGTGTTGGTGGGCAACCCCGTGTTGCCCGTCAGATCCTCCCCGGCGGCGTAGAGCTGGTGGACGCCGTCCGTGTCGACCAGCAGCTCGTCGGAGTCCCCGCCAGGAGGGCATCCGGCCGCGAGGTCGGCGAACTCGCTCGGCGTGGATGACGGATCGAGGACGCAGCGCAGCTCGGCCATCCCGGTGAGCCCCACGGGGCCGAGGTCCTGACCCGAAACTGTGGCGGTGACGGGGCTGACGTACCAGCCGTTGTTGCCGTCGGGCGAGGCCGGGGAGAGCTCCGTCGTCGTGACGGGGGCCTCGGTGTCGACGACGCTGAGCCACACGGCCGCCTGCTCTGCCGCGGTGCTGGCAAAGGCGACGTCAAACAAGCCGTCCGAGTCGAAGTCGGCCGAAGCCACGCTCCGACTGGTCCCCACCACGTGAGGCGAGCCCCATCCGGACACGAAGCCGCCGGAGCCGTTACCGAGCAGCACGCTAGAGCTCGTGGTGTTCTGGCTCGCGGTCGCGAGGTCGAGGATTCCGTCGTCATTGATGTCCCCCGCCGCGAGCGACTCGACTCCGTGACCCAGCTCGATCGGGGTGAGGCTGAAGGCTCCCGTGCCACTGTTGAGCAAGATCGACACCGAGAAGTAGGAGAAGTGCGCCAGCGCCAGGTCGCTGTCCGCATCGCCGTCGAAGTCACCGACCACGAGGTCTCCGGCGAACTTGCCGGTCGCGATCGGCGAGCCGTGCTTGGCGAAGCCACCCGAACCGTTGCCGACCCAGATCGAGACGTCCTTGGTCTGCGTGCTCGCCAGCGCCACGTCGAGAGTGGGCCCGGCGTCGAAGTGCCCGACTGCAATCGCGAAGGGCCCCGTGCTGATCGGGTTCGGCGACTCACGATCGACGAACTCCGTCGCAGTTCCGAAGACGCCGTTGCCGAGCCCTGGAAGGAGCTCGAAGCTGGTCTGCACCATGCCCGTGGGCGGTTCGCCCACGGTGACGGACTTCGTGTTGGTGAACACCACGTCGAGGAACGTGTCACCGGTGAACTCTCCAAGCGCCATCGCACCCGGCCGCGGCCCGAAGAGTGCCGGTGTGGCGAAGGGTGCGAAGGTGCCATCGCCGTTGCCGAGCAGGGTCCGCACGTCGTCCAGCTGTCCCTGCTGGTTGTTCTCGTCGTTCATCACGACGAGATCGGTGTGCCCGTCGTTGTTGAGGTCACCGGCCGCCATGTCCATCGGGTCGAAACCCGCTGGGTAGCTGACCGCGTCGCTGAACTCCCCGGCACCGTCGCCCAGTGCGACAGAGACCGTGAAGCCGATCCTGTTGGCGGTCGCGATGTCCTGATCGCCGTCCTCGTTGAAGTCTCCGGCGACAACCGGGAACGGCGCTTCATCGACGGCGATGGGGGAACCTGGCGCTTGGAAGAGGTCGCCGCGGTTGCCCGCCCCGTGCACCGGGACCACCGCCGCCGACAGCAGGACAACCGCAACCACGACGCTCACGCCGGTTCGACGCACCTGAACTCGCATGCCTCATGGTGGGGGCTTCACGGGATCTCACCAAGCCAGCCACGCGACGAGGTTGCGGCAACGTTGCGGCAACACATTGCTTCCTAGGTTGTGTCGGTCATCACTTCCACACCCCAGCCTGAACAACCCAGGGAGCCAAACCATGACCGTCTTCAACCCGCCCGAGGCCAAGTCCCGCTACGACCACTTCATCGGCGGCGAGTGGGTGCCGCCCGTGCACGGCGCGTACTTCGAGAACATCTCGCCGGTCAACGGCAAGCCCTTCACGGAGATCGCGCGCGGCACCGCTGACGACATCGAGGCAGCCCTGGACGCCGCGCACGCCGCCGCGGACAAGTGGGGTCGTACGTCGCCGACCGAGCGCTCCAACGTGTTGCTCAAGATCGCCGACCGGATGGAGGCGAACCTGCAAGAGCTCGCCATCTGCGAGACCTGGGACAACGGCAAGCCGGTGCGCGAGTCGCTCGCCGCGGACCTACCGCTCGCCATCGACCACTTCCGCTACTTCGCCGGCGTACTCCGTGGCCAAGAGGGCACGGTCGGTGAGATCGATGAGGACACGGTGGCCTACCACTTCCACGAGCCCCTCGGCGTGGTCGCGCAGATCATCCCGTGGAACTTCCCGATCCTGATGGCTGTCTGGAAACTCGCCCCGGCGATCGCGGCCGGCAACGCCGTCGTACTCAAGCCGGCAGAGCAGACGCCGTGGTCGATCCTGCGGCTCATGGAGATCATCGGAGACCTGATCCCCGCCGGCGTGCTCAACGTCGTCAACGGATATGGCGTCGAGGCCGGCAAGCCGCTGGCTTCCTCGCCCCGCGTGGCCAAGGTGGCCTTCACCGGCGAGACCACGACTGGGCGGCTGATCATGCAGTACGCCAGCCAGAACCTCATCCCGGTCACCCTCGAGCTCGGCGGCAAGAGCCCGAACATCTTCTTCGAGGACGTCGCCGTCGCGCGGGACTCGTTCTACGACAAGGCGCTCGAGGGCTTCACGATGTTCGCGCTCAACCAGGGCGAAGTCTGCACGTGTCCGTCGCGCGCGCTGGTGCAGCGGTCGATCTACTCCGACTTCGTGCCGGACGCGATCCACCGTGTCTCACTGATCAAGCAGGGCAACCCGCTCGACACCGAGACGATGATCGGCGCGCAGGCGTCCAACGACCAGCTCGAGAAGATCCTGTCCTACCTCGACATCGGTCGGCAGGAGGGCGCGAAGGTGCTCATCGGTGGCGAGCGCACCGTGCTCGAGGGTGACCTCGCCGAGGGGTACTACGTGCAGCCGACCGTCTTCGAGGGCGACAACTCGATGCGGATCTTCCAGGAGGAGATCTTCGGTCCGGTCGTTGCGCTGACCAGCTTCGACGAGGAGGCCGACGCACTGAAGACGGCCAACGACACCCTGTACGGCCTTGGTGCCGGAGTGTGGACCCGCGACGGCTCGCGGGCCTTCCGGATGGGACGCGGCATCAAGGCCGGGCGGGTGTGGACGAACTGCTACCACGCCTACCCCGCACACGCCGCCTTCGGTGGTTACAAGCAGTCGGGCATCGGCCGCGAGACGCACAAGATGATGCTGGACCACTACCAGCAGACGAAGAACCTGCTGGTGTCGTACTCGGACCAGCCCCTCGGTTTCTTCTGATGTCCGAGCCCAGTGGGTCGCGAGGCACGAGCGAGCCGCGTCGGGTGAGGAGGTCGAGTAAGCCCCGCTCGAGCGAGCTCGCGAGCCCGAGCGACGGGCGCATCGAGACACGGCAGGTCGC